>JADYXV010000188.1 GCA_020853995.1 Novosphingobium sp. | reverse complement strand
GACCCAAAACCCGCTCTGCGGGACATACCATCACCCGGGTCAATTCTCGATGGAAATACCGGGTCACTTCTCAGTGGAAATCTACAGCAAGAGTCATCAAACTCGTCCGATCCGGCCTTTTTGAACCTGATGATCCCCAGATTGCGACCGAAATCGGCAATATCGCTGCTCAAAAGCGCAACATTGCTGTCGATATCGAAAGCCTGCAGAGGCAGCTTGATGATGGCGAACGACGGATTACGCCAAGTGTGTTGGAAAAATTCGGTGCGCTCATCAGCAAAGAGCTTAGGAATCGTGGTTCACGTGGACGGCGCGACTACGTGCGCCTTCTCGTTGACCGAATTGAGGTCGGCAGGGAGACAATCCGCATCACCGGATCAAAAAATAGGCTTTCCCGAGCAGCGATGGGCGTCCCGCCAAAAGCGGTGCCCAAAGCTGAACGGGAATGGTGCGCCCGACGGGATTCGAACCCATGGCCCCCAGATTAGGAATCTGGTGCTCTATCCTGCTGAGCTACGGGCGCCCAAGATCTCTTTAAGCAGGGCGTTTCTTGCTGGCAACGCGCTTTTCGTGTGAATTGCAGCTCAATTGGCTTCTTCGGGAGGTATTACCGGACCCAGCACAGGCGCCACCGGAATGCCTTCTTCGGCCAGTTCCTCGGCCTGTTGCAATGTCGCGCGGCCATGAATGGGCGCAACGTCCTTTTCACCATAATGCATGGCGCGCGCGTCCTCGGCAAACCTTTCCCCGACCCATGTTGACGATTTGAGCGCTTCGGTTTGCATTGCAGCCACAGCTTTAAGCATCGCCACAGCTTCCGGTGGCAAGGGCGTATTGGCCATCGGTTGCGCTGGCACATGCGTGGACAGGTCTGTCTTGGCAACCGGCGTCGTGATCTGGTTGCCTTTGCGACCGACATTGGGGGCCATCACCGCTTTTGACACATCGTCTGTGCCGCACATCGGACATGATACCAACCCGCGCGCCTGCTGGTCTTCATAGTCCGATGATGAACCGAACCACCCTTCAAACCGGTGCCCTAAAGGCCCGCATTGCAGATCAAAGACAATCATGTGGCTGACTTAGGGATTTCCCGCTTATTGGCAAGACTGGGAAGTTGCGCGCGGACTTCACCCGTTCGGACAGGGTCAACCATTGCAAAGCCAAGCCCCCGCTCTGCGTCCATGTCCAGCACGACCTCGCCCCACGGATCGATCACTAGCGAATGCCCATAAGTATCGCGCCCATCTTCATGATGGCCTGTTTGCGCAGCGGCAATAACCCATGCACTAGCCTCAACCGCGCGCGCGCGTTGCAGCAAGTGCCAATGGGCTTTACCGGTAGGAACGGTAAAGGCCGCCGGAATGCGGATCGCATCGCATGCCGCGCGCCCGAACTCTTCAAACAGCGCCGGAAACCGCACATCATAACAGATCGCCATCCCCAAGCGGCCGAGCGGAGTCCGGACGTGGACCACTTGCTCACCAGCCGTATATGCAGCCGATTCCCGCCATGTTTCGCCCGTTGCCAGATCCACATCGAACATGTGGATCTTGTCATAACGCGCAGCGATTGCGCCGCTGGCATCAATCACAAAACCGCGATTGGCCCACTGGCCATCATCACGAAGCACTGCCAGTGATCCAAGATCAATCCAGATCCCATATTCACGCGCTGCATCGCGCGCTCCGGCAAGAACCGGATTGTCAGCTTCGGCCACAACATTGGGTGTTGCGCGTTTGCGGTCGCGGTCCAGCAACCCGCACATTTCCGGTGTGAACAGCATTACTGCGCCCTCGCCCGCCGCCTGCCTTGCTGCATCGGCAATAGCAACAGCGTTAGCTCGCGGATCAATCCCGCTGGTCATCTGGAATAGCGCGATTTTCACCGCACTAGGCACAACCTGCTTGCTCACAGCGCCAGCATCGCGTCCAGTTTGCCACTGGCGTCTAGCGATGCCATGTCATCCGACCCGCCAATGTGTGCGCCATCGATAAAAATCGATGGCACGGTCGAATGGTGAGGCGCGCGCTGCATCATTTCAGCCTTTTTGGGACCACCCATGGTCACATCGAATTCCTCGTACGTCACACCCTTGCCATCAAGCAAAGCCTTGGCGCGGAAGCAATAGGGGCAGCCCCACTTGGTGTAGATTTCAACTTTCGGCGTATTCGACATGAAAACCTCGGATTGGGGGTCTTGAAATGCAATTTTGGCTAACACACATGGTGTGGCGTGTCATGCGCCGCAAGTCGGGCATGGCCATAAACCGCCAAGGCAAGCGCCGTTTTTAGGGTTTGCTGCGGCAAGTGCAGATTGCTCAAGCATTGAGGATATTGCCATGAACCGTCTTGATTTTACCCCTTATCGCCGGACCACGGTTGGTTTTGATCGCCTTTTCGACTTGCTCGAAAGGCAGGCTCGCGCCAACGCCGGTGACAATTATCCGCCCTTCAATATCGAACGGCGTGGCGAAGATGCCTATCGCATCACGCTGGCTGTTGCAGGCTTCAAGCCTGACGACATTGATATTACCGCCCAGCAGAACCTGTTGACGGTAAAGGGTAGCCGTACCGAACCGCATGATCGCGAATACCTTCATGTCGGCATCGCCAACCGTGGATTTGAGCGTCGTTTCGAACTGGCCGATTACGTCCGCGTCGAAGCAGCCGATCTTGCTGATGGCCTGTTGACGATCGACCTTGTGCGCGAAGTGCCAGAGGCGATGAAGCCCAAGAAAGTGCTGATCGGTGCGCAAAACCCGCTGAAGGTTATCGAAGGCGACAATTCAGCTGCTGCGTAATCCTGAAGGGGCGTAATTGCGAAGGGGCGGGCCGCACAGGCCTGCCCCTTTTTGTATTACCCCTTCACCAAGCCTCGGCAACGTCGGTCAATGCCTCGCGGTCAAGGATCGTCACCCGTCCACCTTTCAGTGCGACAATGCCATTATCCACCCATGCCGAAAGCTGGCGGTTAATCTGTTCGCGCGACATGCCGGCAAAGTTTCCCAACTCGCTCTGGCTCAATGCAATCTTCAACTGGTTGCCCGTCTCGCTGCTATCGCCCATCATCAGGCGCAGTAGAAACCGTGCAAGCCTTGGACCGGATGTATAGGCCCGGTCAGCTTCGATAACCGCGTTATTCTGGCGCAATCGTCGTGCCATCGCTTTCAGCAGGCGCAGTGACAGGCCTTTGTGCTTGTCGATAATTTCGGCAAATGCCGTCTTGGTGAGAACCAGTGCCTCGACCGGATCGATTGCCTGAACCGTTGCCGTTCGCTCTCCGCCATCAAGAAACGCGATTTCGCCCAACACGTGGCCCGCTTCTGCATAATCCAGAATGATTTCGCGTCCGTTGGCGGCTACCATACTTACTCGGGCAAGGCCTCGGATCACGATGAACAGCGTCCTGCCTTCTTCGCCCTGCACCATCAAATCCTGGCCGGGCTTGTAGGTTCGTACAGTGCCGCGCGCGATAATATCGGAAAGTTCGGCCTGTTCGCAATCCGCAAACAGACTTTGCGCCGTTAAAGCTTCCGCCAGTTTTGCCGCGTCCATGCCAAATTGCCCCCGCTACTCACGCATCGCGATAGGCGGGCAAGTAATCAGGAAAATCGCTTGCTGACTAGTGTTTTTAGTTGTCCTTAAACAAGACGCATCTGTTTTACTGCCGCAGCAATAAAGCCGCTAAACAAAGGATGCGGATCGAACGGACGACTTTTCAGTTCCGGATGGAACTGTACGCCGATGAACCAGGGATGGTCCGGCCGTTCGACAATTTCCGGAAGCAGTCCATCGGGCGACATGCCGGAGAACACCAGCCCACCCTGCTCCAGACGCTCTTTGTAAGCCACGTTCACTTCGTAGCGGTGGCGGTGGCGTTCGCTAATCTCGGTTGCGCCATAAACGTTGGCGACATGGCTATTGCCGGTCAGCTTTGCATCATATGCACCAAGCCGCATCGTCCCGCCCAGATCGCCGCCTTCGGAGCGTTGCTCCAAACCTTCGGCGGTCATCCATTCGGTGATGATGCCGACAACAGGTTCGTCCGTAGGACCAAATTCGGTTGACGAAGCGTTGGCGATGCCGGCCGTGTTTCGCGCGCCTTCGATGCAGGCCATCTGCATGCCGAGGCAAATACCGAAGAACGGAACTTTGCGTTCACGTGCAAACCGCACCGAAGCAATCTTGCCCTCCGTCCCGCGCTCGCCAAAACCGCCAGGAACCAGAATACCGTGCATCGGCTCAAGGCTCGCTGCAATTTCGGCATCGTCCTTCTCGAAAAGCTCGGCATCAAGCCATTTGACGCGCACTTTGACGCGGTTGGCCATGCCACCATGCGCCAAGGCTTCGTTCAATGACTTGTAAGCATCTTGCAGGCCAACATACTTGCCCACAACGCCAATTGTCACTTCGCCTTCAGGGTTCTGATAGCGATCAACGATGTCGTCCCACACGCTCAAATCAGGCTCAGGCGCGGTCAGTCCGAAATGCCGAAGCACTTCGCCATCAAGACCTTCTGCATGATATTGTAGCGGTACCGAATAGATGCTGGTTGCATCGAGTGCCGGAATCACCGCAGATTTCCGCACGTTGCAAAACTGCGCAATCTTGGCACGTTCAGTGTCGGGTAACGGCTTTTCGCAACGGCATAACAAGATGTCCGGCTGTATGCCAAGCCCGGTCAATTCGCGGACAGAATGCTGCGTCGGCTTGGTCTTCAGCTCGCCCGCCGCCGCAATATAGGGCACCAGCGTAACGTGGACAAAGCACGTTTCATCCCGCATTTCGTTATGCAACTGGCGCAGCGCTTCGATGAACGGCAGGCCTTCGATGTCGCCAACAGTCCCGCCGATTTCGCACAGCACGAAATCGAGATCGTCGGTTTCTGCCTGCGCAAATTCCTTGATCGCGTCAGTTACGTGCGGGATAACCTGCACCGTTGCGCCAAGATAATCGCCGCGGCGCTCCTTTGTAATGATGTCGCGGTAGATCCGCCCAGACGTGATGTTGTCTGCCTGCCGCGCTGAAACGCCTGTAAAGCGTTCATAATGCCCAAGATCAAGGTCCGTCTCGGCCCCGTCATCGGTCACATAGACTTCGCCATGCTGATAAGGGCTCATCGTCCCCGGATCGACGTTCAGATAGGGGTCAAACTTGCGGATTCGCACGCGAAATCCACGTGCCTGAAGCAGCGCCGCAAGGCTTGCTGCCATAAGTCCTTTGCCGAGCGAGGAGACCACGCCGCCGGTGATGAAAATGTACCGCGCCATGGGAGTTGGGCCTTAGCGTCTGAAGTTGCAATTGTGCAAGCGGTTACCGCTGAAATCTTTGCGGCAATCCACAAGCATGGATCGAACACAACGCGAATGCCACCTCGCAACCCCAAGGAAGCGAGGCGGCATCACCGCATTGCAAAAAATGTTACTGCCCTGCAGCGCCGCTAAGCGGATCGCTTGCAGGTGCCGGTGCTGCCGGTTGCTGCGCAGGAGCGCCCGCTGGGGCCGCGCCACCTTGCGCGGGTGCTAACGGATCGGCTGCAGGAGCATTTTGTACCGGTGCAGTCCGCTCAAGCGAAGTGTCGATTTCACGACCCGATGTCTGCCCTACTGCCAACGTCGCCAATGCGATGCTCAAAACAACAAATGCAGTGGCCAGAACCGTTGTCGCGCGAGTCATGAAATCGGCAGCGCCACGGGCAGACATAAAGCCAGCGGGGCTGCCGCCTACACCAAGGCCGCCGCCTTCGGACTTCTGCATCAGGATCGTCACGACCAGAAGGGCGGCAACGATGGCCTGGACAACGGTCAGAAAAATAAACAGCGACATCTATTTCAACCTTTGGCGCAAACATGCGCATAAACAAGTTGGCAGCCATGTAGGCGGCAGAACGCTTTGGCGCAACCCGCCACACGCGCAACCTTCACCGATCAGGGCGGTCCTGGATCAAACTTCGCCGGTGCCAGCAGCCGCTATGATCGGCAGAAATGCATCGGCTGTCAGGCTTGCTCCGCCGACCAACGCTCCGCCAACACCATCTGCCGCAAGTAGTTCTGCGGCATTTCCCGCATTCACCGAACCACCATAAAGGATGCGCACCTTGTCGCCTGCTTCGCCGTAAATCGCAATGAGGCGCTCACGGATCGCAGCATGCATTTCGATGACGTCGGCCACTGCCGCAACCCGTCCTGTACCAATCGCCCAGACCGGTTCATAGGCAACGGCCACTTTACCCAATGTCACCGCATCGGCACTGCCTTCACCCACTGGCATTGAACCAGCAATCTGGCCCGCAACAACCGCTACCGCTCTGCCAGCGTCACGTTCGTCCAGTGTTTCGCCTACGCAGACGATAACCCCCAACCCCGTTGCCAAAGCCGCATCGGCCTTGGCTTGCACCGTGTCGTCGCATTCGGCGTGGTCCTTGCGCCGTTCGCTATGCCCGACGATCACAAAGTCTGCGCCGCTGTCCACCAGCATCGCGGCTGAAACGTCACCAGTATGCGCGCCCTTGGGTTGCGCATGGCAGTCCTGTCCGCCCACGCCCATCGCCGACACTTCCTCGCGCAGCGCGCCGATCAACGTGAACGGGGGTGCCAGAGCCACTTGGACATCGGGATAGCGGCCCGCAGCACGATCGATCGCGCGCGCCTCGGCCAGCATGGCGCGGCTCCCGTTCATCTTCCAGTTGCCGACGATATAAGGACGATGTGGCATAACCGGCCAATTCCCCTGAAAAACCTGAATCACACTTCATCATCAAGGGGATGAAGCACCCTGAGTCGCCGGGCGGCTATCAAACCTGCAATGATTTTGCAAAACACCTGATCGCATAACCGGCAAAAACATTTAGTTACTGAAGGCACTGGCTTCAACCAGGTGCTTATCTGCCACACCGGGCATTGCGGGAAACGTCATTGCCCCGTAAAGCGTCGTCGAATTTCCCTTCGGGTGCGTTGCCGCGCCCAGAATGATGAGACGAACACCCGCAAATGCTCGGCTTTTTCCGCTCTTTTCTCAAGTCCCGCTTTGGCGCTGCCATCGCATTGGTCTTCCTCGGCCTGATCGCGCTCGCTTTTGCCAGCGCCGACATCACCGGTAGCGGTTTTGGCGGCATCGCCGGGGGTGATCGTGCAGCCACTGTCGGTTCTGCCCGGATTGGCACGGCCGAACTCACCAAAGCCCTCACCAACGCTTTTGAACAAGAGCGTCAGAAATCACCTGGCCTGACGATGAAGCAATTCCTCGATGGCGGCGCCATGGATGGCGTGCTGAACGAAATGATCGATCGCCTTGCCCTTGCAGAATGGGGCAAAAAGCACGGCCTTGTGGTAAGCGACCGTCTGGTTGACAGCGAGATCATCAAGATCAGCGCATTTCAGGGGCCTGATGGCAAGTTCAGCCAAACCGCCTATGATCAATTGCTCACCCAGCGAGGCCTGACTGATAAGGACGTCCGCTCAGATCTGGCACAAGGTTTAATGGCCCGTCAGTTGCTCTTGCCTGCGGCTTTTGGTGCCCAGATGCCGGACGAAGCGGTTGTCCGTTATGCCTCGCTTCTCACCGAAAAGCGCACCGGCACAGTGCTCACCGTACCCTCGCTGGCATTCATTCCCCAAAACCCGCCCAGCGCTGATGTGGTAAGTGCTTTCTATAATGCCAACAAGGCGCGCTACATGCAGCCAGAACGGCGCACGATCCGCTACGTTGTGATCAATGAGTCAAGCCTCAAAGACCTTGCCGCACCTACCGAGGCTGAAATTGCCAACCGGTACAAACTTAATACAGCCGTTTACGCCCCTAGTGACGAACGTTCGATTACCCAGGTGATTGTGCCGACTGAAGCCGCTGCAAAGGCGCTCATTGCCGAAGTCGGCAAGGGCGGTTCACTTGATGCTGCGGCCCGCGCAAAGGGCCTTGCCGCCAGCCAGATGGCCAATCAAACGCGTGAAGGGCTTACAAGGCAAACCGCCAAGGCTGTTGCCGATGCCGTCTTTGCTGCCGCGTCTGGCACCTTGGCTGCGCCTGCAAAGTCGACCATCGGTTGGCACGTGATCAAGGTGGACGCCGTCAATCGCAACCCCGGCAAAACGCTGGATCAGGCCCGCCCTGAACTGGTCACGATGCTGACACTTGAAAAGCGGCGCGCAGCCCTCGCCGACCTCGCCGCCCAAGTCGAACAAGAGGTCGATGGCGGCAGCGGTCTTGCAGATATCGCCAAAAATCTTGGTCTCACAGTCAGCACCACACCACCGTTGCGCGCAGATGGCAGTGTTTTTGGCCAGTCCACTGAAAAAGCCCCGGCTGAGATTGCACCGCTTATCCAGGCGGCATTCGCGATGGAACGTGAAGGCGAACCGCAACTCGCCGAAATCAAAGCCGGTGAAGTTTTTGCTGTATATGATATCGGCCAGCTAACCTCATCCAGCCCGGCCCCGCTTGATCGCATCCGTGATGTGGTCGCGCGCGATTGGGGGCTTGATCAGGGCTCTGCCAAAGCCAAAGTTGCTGCAGACAAAATTCTGGCTGCGCTCAACAAGGGTACGCCTGTCGCCGAAGCGGTAAAGCAGGCAGGCGTTGCTCTGCCCGCACCGCAACCGGTCGAAATGGCCCGCCAACAGCTCACCGCAATGCAAGGTCAGGTTCCGCCTGCGCTAGCCCTGCTCTTCGCGATGGCCGAAGGCACCAACAAGCGTCTTGAAGGCCCGAACAAGGCTGGCTGGTTCGTCATTTCGCTTAAAGACATAATCCCCGGCGAAGTGAAGCGCGCCGATCCGGTCTTTGCCCAAGCCTCACAGGAATTCCGCACGGTCACCGGCAACGAATATGCCAAGGGCCTGAACCTTGCCATCCGCAACGATGTCGGTGTTGAACGTAACGAAGCCGCGATCAAGGCTGTGCGCAACCAGCTAACCGGCGCAAACGCGCAATAACGCCGGTGTCCATGCTCGCAGAACTTGCCACCACCGCGCTGCCCGAAAACTACGGCCCCGCGCTTGCCCAGCTCTCCGCCGGAAAACCGGCGCTGATCTGGCGCAAGCTGATCGTCGATACCGAAACCCCGGTCGGCGCAGCGCTCAAACTTATGGAATCAGGGCGTGGCGATTTCCTGCTGGAATCGGTGCAGGGCGGCGAAGTGCGCGGGCGTTACAGCCTGCTCGGCCTCGATCCCGATCTCGTGTTCCGCGCCACCGGCGAAGCGGCTGAAATCAACCGCATCTGGCGCCACGACAAGGCAGCCTTTGCGCCCCTGCCCGATAACGCCCTTGCCGAACTGCGTACGCTCGTTGCCGCATGTCGCATCGATGTGCCCGCCGCCTTGCCGCCAGCACTCGCCTGCCTCGTCGGCTATTTCGGCTATGAAACAATCGGCTTGGTCGAAAAGCTGCCACGCGCTCCACAAAGCGATCTCGTCCTGCCCGACATGCTGTTCACCCGCCCTACCGTGGTGCTGGTGTTTGATCGCCTGTCAGATGAACTCTTCGCCATCGCTCCGGTCTGGGCCGAAGGCGGCGCACCTGCTCACCTGCTCGAAGCCGCTACCGACCGGATCGACAGCGCCATCCGCAAGCTGGCTGATGCCGTCCCGCCAGAGCAGCGCCT
>JADYXV010000187.1 GCA_020853995.1 Novosphingobium sp. | reverse complement strand
ATTGCGCACCACAAAAATCTCGCCCGGATCAACATCGAATATTTGCGCAGGATCAACCCGGCTGTCAGAACAGGCAATGATCATCGTGGCCGGTTCCTGACCGGTGTTCAGTTCGGCCCACCGTTCCAGCTTTGGGTGCCACGCTTGTTCACGGAAGCGTTGGTATCCGGCGATAAGCCGATCGAGTTCGGGTGAAGCGTTCTGGTTCATGCCTGTGACAATGGACATATCGATTGGGTCTTTCAAGTGAATGCGGTTGCGCCTATCTGATCAGCATGAACGACCTAGCCTCATCACCGGTTCCAAGGCCGGAGCGTCAACGCAAACCCGACTGGATTCGCGTCAAAGCCCCCACCAGCAAGGGTTACGGCGAAACGCGTAATCTGATGCGCGAACTCGGCCTTAATACCGTGTGTGAAGAGGCGGCTTGTCCCAACATCGGCGAATGCTGGACCAAGAAGCACGCCACAGTGATGATTCTGGGCGATGTCTGCACACGCGCCTGTGCCTTCTGTAACGTGAAGACCGGCATGCCGCGCGCGGTTGATCCGCTTGAGCCGATGAATGTTGCAACCGCGGCCGCAAAGCTGGGGCTGACGCATATCGTGATCACTTCGGTTGACCGTGACGATTTGCCCGATGGCGGTGCAGGCCACTTCGTCAAAGTCATCAACGCCTTGCGCGAGATGACACCGGACACGACGATTGAAATTCTGACACCCGATTTCCGCAACAAGATGGAAGCTGCGGTTGAAGCTATCGTTGATGCCGGCCCTGACGTTTACAACCACAACCTTGAAACCGTGCCACGGCTTTATCCCACTATCCGTCCGGGTGCGCGATATTATGCGTCGTTGCGATTGCTGGAGCAGGTAAAGCGCCACAATCCGCGTATCTTCACCAAATCCGGCATCATGCTGGGGCTAGGGGAGGAGCGACTTGAAGTGCATCAGGTGATGGACGACATGCGCTCGGCACAAATCGATTTCCTGACTATGGGCCAATATCTTCAGCCTACCCCCAAGCATGCCAAAGTGATGGAATTCGTCACGCCCAAGGCATTCGATGCTTACGGATCAATCGCGCGGGCAAAGGGCTTTCTGCAGGTTGCCGCCACGCCGCTTACCCGGTCAAGCTATCATGCAGGCGATGATTTCCGGCAAATGCGGGCAGCGCGTGAAGCGCAACTCGCCAAGGCTGCATTGAAGGCTTGAGGCAAAGGACGGCTGATCTTGCCGCATATCGCTGAGACACGTGAATTGCCTTGGTCGGTCGAGCAGATGTACGATCTGGTTGCCGACGTGCGGCGCTATGCCGAATTTCTGCCTTGGGTCGTGGCAACGCGGATCAAGTCGGACGATGAAACGGTGATGATCGCCGATATGCTGGTGGGCTTCAGCGCGTTGCGGGAAAAGTTTACCTCAAAGGTGCTCAAAGACCGCAACCGCTCGATCAAGGTTGAATATATCGAGGGGCCGCTCAAGAACCTTTCGAACGACTGGACTTTTACGCCCGCGCCTGGCGGCGGTTGTCGCATTGATTTTTCAGTCGACTTTGCGTTTCGCAATGCGATCTTTGAAAAGCTTGCCGGGCAATATCTTGACAGCGCATTTCGAAAGATGGTGGCCGCGTTTGAAAAACGGGCCCAGCAACTTTACGGCAGCAACAATTCGAGCGCGACGAGCGTGGCCTGATAGCGCACGTCGGCACGGGTAATGGCGTTTTCGAACATTTTAAGTTCGGCGTTTGTTGCCTCGGGGTCTTCACCGCGTCGGGCACAAGCGAAAACGACCGTTCCGACAGGCTTCTGATCCGAACCACCTTCTGGACCGGCAACACCTGTAATGGCCACAGCAACATCGGCCCCGGATTTCTTGAGTGCACCTTGCGCCATAGACCATGCCACCGCGATCGATACTGCACCAAAGGTATCTATAACGTCTTCCGAAACTCCCAGAAGCTGGATCTTTGCCTCGTTAGAATAGGTTACGAACCCGCGATCAAGTACCGCAGAGCTTCCCGGAACTTCGGTGAGAGCCGCTGCAACCAACCCGCCCGTACAACTCTCCGCGACAGCCAGTTTACGACCAATCGCCGCGTTTTCTTCGATCACGCGCCGTGCAAGGGCGCCAATTTCAGCGGGGAGAATGTTGTCCATGATTTTAGTTTGCAGCCTTGCAAATCGGCAGAGACGCGGGTTTGCCATTCTTGGGCTTGTCCGCAAGCACTACGACAAATGTGATCAACTCGGCGGTATTCTCGGCCGGAAGCGGGGAAAGAATACGGACACCCCGCTCAATCGCCGTACACTGGCCGGGTTTGATTTCACCGCCAACCAGTTCTGAAACCATCGCCTCGACAAAAGGTTGCAATGCACTATCGGGCAGGGCCCTCAATGTGCTGCTAATCGATGCGTCCTTGGTTCCTCCAAGCTTGAGAAAAGCGTTCTTGGCAACAGGCCAGTTCACATCCTTGCGTGCCGCATACTGCCCTGCAAAGGCACTGCCGCGGGTGGCGAAGAAGCCTGTCGGCGAAAGATGCGGTTTGCACGCTTTCATTGCACCATCAATGACATAGGGCAGGGCATAGCCGACAAGCCCGCCAACTTCGGCTTCGCTCAGGCAACTGTCGGCATTAGCTGCTGCGTGAGCCAATTGACCCTGCGACAAGGCAAGGGCAGCCCCAAGAGCGAAGACCGACCGAGACAGCACCATCTTTGTTCTCCTACGCAATCACTTTGCCACAACCGTGGCAACGGCTTGCGCCGCAATGCCTTCGCCACGGCCTGTCAGTCCAAGTCGTTCCGTCGTCGTCGCCTTGACCGAGACCGCGCCCAAGTCAATCCCGAGAATCCGGGCAAGCACTTCTCGCATTGCCAACTTGTACGGCCCGATCTTTGGCGCCTCGCAAATGATCGTTACGTCAACATTGGCAATGCAATAGCCGGCATCGGACACCAGCTTTGCCGCATGGGCGAGAAACTGATCAGACGAGGCTCCTTTCCATCGGGCATCGGACGGCGGGAAATGGTCGCCAATGTCACCCGCTGCAATCGCTCCTAAGAGAGCGTCGACCAAAGCATGGATCGCCACATCAGCGTCGGAATGACCGGCAAGGCCCTTGTTGTGCGGCACTTTTACTCCGCACAGCCACAAATCTTCGCCTTCGGCAAGGCGGTGGACGTCAAAGCCCATGCCAGTGCGGGGGGGGCGGCTCATTGTTTCAGGCTCCTGTAAATCAACGGCGAAAGTTACTTTGCGCAAGTTTTCATCACCTGCGGTTAACGTAACCTGCATGCCAGCGGCTACCGCAACTTCGGCATCATCCCCTGCATCAGGCGCGCCGTGCCAAAGCCGATGCGCTCCAAGAATTGCATTGAAATCGAACGCTTGCGGGGTTTGTACGCGATACAATTCATCCCGCGTAACGGTTTCTGCTCTGAATCCGGATGCACCGCGCACCATGCTGTCAACGACGGGAAGGACCGGAATAGCCGCAGGGTTGCTTTTCAATGCCGCTAAAAGACCATCAATGACGGGGCGTGGCAGATTCGGGCGCGCGGCATCGTGGATCAGGACCAAATGCGGTGCGGCGCTCTCCAATGCTTCAAGCGCCCGCAGTACCGATTCTTGGCGGGTTGCGCCGCCGTGCACGAATTGCACGCCTGCAATTTCTGCCAAAGAACTTGCTGCAACGTCGTCCCAGCCTTCGGGAATTGCGACGACTATCGGGGATATGCCTGCTGCTGCCAATGCCTCGACCGAGTGCCGAACCAAAGGCTTGCCCTGCCACACAACGAACTGCTTGGGCACGTCACCACCGGTTCGCAAACCCTTGCCCGCGGCCACGACAATGGCGGCGGTAATCTCGGCTCCTGTTTGCGCTGGCGTGTCCATCCTGCGGGCCTCTACCAGCGGTTTGCACTTTGGAGCAACAGCCTTGCCGTTTGAGCCCTGATCGACTAGGTGACTGCCTGTTTTTTAGGCAGGTTATCGCATGTCCGACGTTCCCGTTCCGCCACAGCTAAAGCCCATCAAGGTTGGCCCTGTCACCGTTGACTGGCCAGTTGTGCTGGCACCTATGACAGGCGTATCTGACCTGCCGTTTCGCACCATAGTGCGCCGCTTCGGCTCCGGCTTGAACGTCACAGAGATGATCGCCAGCCCTGCGGCTATCCGGGAAACGCGGCAATCGATACAGAAAGCGGCTTGGCACCCGACGGAAGAACCGGTGTCAATGCAACTGGTCGGCTGTGATCCGGTGCAAATGGGCGAAGCTGCCAAGCTTTCCGAAGATAAAGGCGCAGCTATCATCGATATCAACATGGGCTGCCCGGTGCGCAAGGTGGTGAACGGCGATGCAGGATCAGCGCTTATGCGAGACATTCCCCTTGCCACGCGCCTGATCGAGGCGACCGTCAAAGCGGTCAGCGTACCGGTCACAGTCAAAATGCGCATGGGGTGGTGCCACGATAGCCTCAATGCACCGGAACTGGCGCGTATTGCCGAAGATCTGGGCGCTAAGATGATCACCGTTCACGGACGGACGCGCAACCAGTTGTACAAAGGCAATGCCGACTGGGCATTTGTCCGCCGTGTAAAAGAAGCGGTTTTGCTTCCCGTTCTCGTCAACGGTGACATTTGCACGATCGAGGATGTAGCAACAGCTATCGAACAAAGCGGCGCTGACGGGGTTATGATCGGGCGAGGCTCTTACGGAAGGCCCTGGTTGCTCGGGCAAATGATGCACTGGCTGCAAACCGGTCAGCGATTGGCCGATCCGACTTTGGCGGAGCAATACGCGCTGATCATCGAACATTATCATGCCATGCAAGAGCACTATGGCACTGTTACAGGCGTAAACATGGCGCGAAAGCACCTTGGCTGGTATACCAAGGGCTTGCACGGGTCCGCCGATTTCCGCAACAAGGTCAACTTCATTGATGATCCCGACGCGGTAATCGCCAGCCTGGCGGATTTCTACGGCCGCGCAATCGAACATGAACTGGCGCACGAAAATGCGGCGGAGCGGCGCGCAGCAGCATGATCAGTCTTCCGGATTGGCGCAAACAGGACCCGACCCAAAAGCCCGATCCGAAGCGCGTTGTCGCCAGCCTTCCACTGGCTTTGCTGCAATTGGACCCCGATCTGGTTGTTGCCGCAGTAAATCCCGCGGCGGAACAGCTTATGGGCCAAGGTTCGCGCCGGCTGATCGGCAAATCGGTTGCGGAACTGTTCGAATTTGACGAGCCGTTGATCCTTGGTCGCTTGGCCGAGGGCGAGGCACAACTGTTTGCCCGCGGGGTTCGTGTGCAAATCCGCGGGCAGGCTCCGCGCCGGTTCGACGTGATGACCAGCCCGGTAAACTATTGCCCGGGCTGGCAACTGCTGATGCTGCACGAAGGTATCGGGGTTGAGGCGCTATCTGGCGATGGCAGTGGCGGCGGCGGGGGCGAGGGCATTGCCCTGCGTGCGCCGGAAGTATTGGCGCACGAAATCAAGAACCCGCTTGCCGGAATTCGCGGCGCTGCCCAGCTGCTGGATCGGAAACTGTCCGAACGTGATCGTGCGATGACAGGGCTTATCACTGCCGAGGTTGACCGTATCGCAAAGCTGATCGATCAGATGCAATCGCTCTCGCGCCGCCGGACTGAACCTGCGCAGTCTTGCAACTTGCATGAGGCCGTGCGCCGGGCGCAAGCCGTTATCGCTGCCGGATCGCCTGAACCGGTTGCTATTGAAGAAGAATTCGATCCTTCACTGCCACCCATTAGGGCCAACCCCGATTCGCTGGTACAGGTATTGCTCAACCTTCTCAGCAACGGCAGGGAGGCTTGTCAGGGACAACCGTATCCGCGCATCGTAGTGCGTACGCGCTTTGCCAGCGGTATTCTGCTTCACACCGGGCCGGGGGGCTTGCCGTTGCGGCTACCAATAGAACTGCGTGTTTCCGACAATGGCCCCGGCATCGATCCGGCGTTGCGCGATCACATCTTTGAACCCTTCGTTACCGGCAAGAAAAACGGGCAGGGGCTGGGGCTGGCGCTGGTGCAAAAGCTGGTACGCGAAATGAATGGGCGCATCACGCATGATCGCGATGAGGTGGGTGGCTGGACCCATTTTCGCATTCATCTGCCCGTAGCCGGATCGGTGCCGACCCCATGAGAAAACGCGTTCTTCTGGTTGAAGATGACGCATCGATTGCGCTTGTCATCACAGCAGCGCTTGAAGCGGAAGGCTTTAACGTTGACCGTTGCGATTCCATTGCCGGACGGGACCGGTTTCTGGCGAGCCATTCCTATCAGTTGTTGTTGACTGATGTAATGCTAACCGATGGCGACGGGATTGAAACGATCGGTCGTGTACGCGATGCCGATCCCGGCCTGCCGATCATTATCCTGTCAGCGCAGAACACTTTGGATACCGCGGTTCGCGCCAGTGATACCGGTGCCTTCGAATACTTTCCAAAGCCGTTTGATCTTGAAGAACTGATCCGCACCGTCACGCAGGCCATTGGCAAGGCTGAAGCCGAAGCGCTCGACGTACCCCAGGATGTGCCCCAGGGCTTGCCCCTGGTGGGGCGCAGCGCGGCAATGCAGGCGGTGTACCGGATGATCACCCGCGTACTGCGAAATGATCTGACCGTGCTTATTCTGGGGGAATCCGGCACAGGAAAGGAACTTGTTGCCGAAGCCATTCACCAGCTGGGCAACCGCAGGGCAGGCCCGTTCATCGCCGTAAATACTGCCGCGATCCCCGGAGAGCTTATCGAAAGCGAGCTGTTCGGCCATGAAAAAGGCGCGTTCACCGGTGCGGTAGCAAGATCCATCGGCAAATTCGAACAGGCAAGCGGTGGAACGTTGTTTCTCGATGAAATCGGCGACATGCCCATGCAGGCGCAAACCCGCCTTCTGCGCGCTCTGCAATCCGGAAAAATTCGCAGAGTAGGCGGACGTGACGAGATCACGCTGGATTGCCGGATCGTCGCGGCAACCAATCGCGATCTTCTGCCCATGATCGCTGCAGGCACCTTCCGCGAGGATTTGTATTATCGTCTCGCCGTTGTCCCGATCGAGCTCCCGCCGTTGCGTGAACGGGCTGACGATATCGAAGCCCTGTCGCGCCATTTCCTTGCTCAAGCGGCTGCAGAAGGACTTCCGCGTCGTCATTTGACCGAGGCTGGCGCCGAAATCCTTGCGCGCCAGCAATGGCGCGGCAATGTGCGGGAACTGCGCAACTTCATTTACCGCCTTGCCCTGTTGGCACGTGACGAGGCGATTGACGCAACTTCCATCGAGCCATTGCTGGCACAGACCGAGGGGGCTTCGGTTGCACGCAATGCCGATCCGGGATCTGCTGCCAGGGCCGATCTTGCTGTTGCTGTGGACTACTGGCTTGATGAGAACAATCCTGCCCATGGCGAATATTACAACGCGGCACTGGCTGCGTTCGAGAGGCCACTGTTTCTGAATGTTCTGGGCAAGACCGGCGGCAATCAACTGCGCGCGGCACAGATGCTTGGCATTAACCGGAACACATTGCGCAAGCGATTGTCGGACCTTGGCATCTTTCCTGACGACTATATCATCAAAGATTAGTTTCCTGTCGTGATGCAACCTTTGTTGAGTTTTGACGCTTTCCCCTTGCATTTATGCAACAGCAGTGTTGTTACATAGCAACTATGCAAAAGGACGGCTCGATCAAGGTCAGGCGAATGCCACGCTGGTGGCGACGTGTCCTTGTCAGCTTGCGTCGGGCCAATGTTCTGCTGGTTCTGGAATTGGCAGCATCGGCCATATTCGCTCTCATGATTGCGGTCAGCTGGCTCACCGTTACGGGATCCAGCAACGAAGGCCAGATCCTGCCATCGCGCCTTACATCAACTTTGCTGATAGGCACGATCGTCCCGGCAATGGCCTTGCTTGTATTGGGCGGCAGGCGGCTTGCCATACGCCGCGCCAGTCGCAGCCTGCTGGGGTCAAGCGGGCGTCTTCACGTCAGGCTTGTCTGGCTGTTTTCGTTGATAGCAGCGGTTCCAACGCTACTGGTCGTGGTGTTTGCATCCATCCTGTTCCAATCGGGCGTGGAGTTCTGGTTTTCGGACAGCTCTCGCGGGATGCTGGAAAACGCGAACCAGCTTGCGCGCGGCTATTACGAAGACAAACTGCGGGACGTCGGCAATGAAACCGTCACCATGGCTGGCGACATCCGCGATTACCTTGATCAGGCTGCGATAACGTCAACCGAATTTGCAGAAGGCTACTCATTCCAGGTTCTCAGCCGCCAATTGAATGAATCAGCCATTCTGGAACGCGCACCCGATGGCACTTTGCGCACGGCGGCGATTGTCGATCCGGAAAAAACGGATGACCGGCAGCGCGTGTCTCCGGCCGATCTCAAGCGATTGGACGCTGGCGAAACCGTTGTTGTCAACGCATCGGCAGAGCGCATAGATGCCGTCACCGCTGTCGATAAAGGGCGGGGCATTTACCTTTACGCCGCACGCAATTCGAACGCGCTGGCGCTGGAGCAATGGGAGCGGGCGCAAACCGTCCTCAAGGCGTATGACATGCTGACAACGCGTGCCCGCGCGTTGCAGTTACGCTTCAACATCGCGTTGTTCGTGATCAGCCTTGCGCTGGTAGGTCTCGCCGTATGGGCAGCCCTTCGCTTTGCCGACCGGCAAGTTGCACCTTTGGCTGAACTCGTATCGGCTGCGCGTAACATCGGTAGTGGCAACTTTGCCATGCGTGTGGCGCAAAACAGTGGCACCGATGAAATCGGCCTGCTCGCCAGGGCATTCAACCGAATGACACGCCAGCTTGAGGGGCAAACCCAAGCGCTCGTTTCGGCAAACGCACAGTTGGAAGTGCGCCGCGCCTTCATCGAAGCGGTCTTGGAATCCATCACCGCCGGGATCATTTCAATCGGGCAGGACGGAACGATCCAGTTGATCAATCCTTCTGCCGCGCGCCTCTTGCTTGCGCCGGGGGCAGATTCGCCAATCGGCAAGGCTCTGAGCGAGGTATCGCCGGTATTTGCGCAGCTCGTTGCGTCTGGCCAGCCCAATAATGTCATACAACATCCACTTGCAGGTGATCTGCGAACGCTGGCGGTCCGCGTGGCGAAAGACAGCAATGGTTATGTGATTACGTTTGAAGACATCACGCGGCAGTTGCTGGATCAGCGCCGCGCCGCATGGTCAGACGTTGCCCGGCGCATTGCACACGAAATCAAGAACCCGCTCACCCCGATCCAGCTAGCCACAGAACGGTTGCGTCGCCGTTATGGCCGCCAGATCGAAACTGATCCGGAATTGTTCGAGGAATTGACGGCGACGATCATCCGGCAGGTCGGTGATCTGCGCAAGATGGTTGATGAATTTTCATCGTTTGCGCGCTTGCCCAAGCCGGTGTTCCGCGCCGAAGATGCCAGCGATCTGGTTCGGCAGTCATTGTTTCTCCAAGAAGTAGCGCATACCCAAATTGCCTATAGCTTCGCCAGCGATGAGCAACACTATCCGCTGCAATGTGACCGGCACCAATTCGGTCAGTGCATGACGAACGTTTTGAAAAATGCTGTTGAAGCAATTGAAATAAAATCAAAAACAGATGACATGGATTATCGCGGCCAGATTGCTGTCATGTTGACCGGAGACGCCGAAACGGTGACCATTTCCGTCACGGACAACGGCATCGGCCTGCCTGCCGAACGTGACCGCATTCTCGAACCTTATATGACAACGCGCGAAAAAGGCACCGGCCTTGGTTTGGCGATCGTTCACAAGATTATCGAAGAACATGGAGGCGAGATGGCGTTCACTGCCCAGCCAAGTGGCGGCACATGCGTCACCATGCGCTTTGCCCGCGATCCCCTTTTGAACTCGGCCACTTCCGGCACAGAACAGGACTGACAGGACCCATTATGGCACTCGACATCCTCATCGTCGACGACGAACGCGACATCAGGGAACTGGTGGCCGGTGTGTTGAGCGATGAAGGCTATGGCTGTCGCACAGCAGCCGATAGCACGTCAGCGCTCGCCGCCGTTGACGAGCGACGGCCAAGCCTTGTTTTGCTTGACGTCTGGCTGCACGGCAGTCCGATGGACGGGCTTGAAGTCCTTGACGAAATCAAGCGACGTGAACCTGAATTGCCTGTCATTATCTTCTCCGGCCACGGCAACATCGACACGGCCGTGTCGGCAATCAGCCGTGGCGCGATGGATTTCCTTGAAAAGCCGTTCGAAGCGGAACGCTTGCTACTGCTCGTCGAACGGGCAACCGAGACGGAACGCTTGCGCCGGGAGAATGCCCGTTTGCGTCAGGATTTCGTCATGGCAGACGAATTCACTGGCAACAGCACTGCGATAAATCAGGTTCGCGCAACACTGAAGCGCGTCGCAAACACCGGTAGCCGCTTACTTATCACAGGCCCTGCCGGATCCGGCAAGGAAGTGGCCGCAAGATTGCTACATTCGTGGAGCCCGCGTGCGCAAAACGCTTTTGTTACGGTCAATTCAGCGCGCATCACGCCTGAACGCTTTGAACAGGAACTGTTCGGCGAGGAAATTGACGGAAAGCTGGTTCGCGCCGGCTTGCTTGAAATGGCTGACGGAGGAACGCTGTTCCTGGATGAAGTTTCTGACATGCCGCCTTCCAGCCAGGCCCGCATATTGCGGGTGCTCACCGAACAGGCTTTCGTCCGTGTTGGTGGCCACCGGCAATTGCGCGTCGATGTGCGGGTCGTCTCATCATCTTCACGCCCGCTGGAAAAGGAAATCGCCGAACGCCGGTTTCGGGAAGATCTTTACTATCGGTTGAACGTCGTCCCTGTCGCAATCCCTTCGCTGACAGAACGGCGTGAAGATATCCCGCCGCTGGTTGATCACTTCTTTGCACGTTACGCCAATGAACAAGGAGTGAGACCGCCTGCCGTAACCCCTGAGGCCATGGCCGCTTTGCAACGTTACGATTGGCCGGGAAATGTACGCCAGTTGCGCAATGTGATCGAGCGTACGATCATTCTTGCACCGCGCGACCGACTTTCCCGTATTGACGGAGATATGCTTCCCTCGGAAATCGTGGAAACGCCGATGGGCGGAGAAACCGGAGGGTCGGCGCTGATGGGCGTTCCCTTGCGTGAGGCGCGCGAGAACTTCGAGCGCGAATATCTTAAAGTACAAATCCGGCGGTTTTCCGGGAATATATCCAAGACCGCCAGTTTCATAGGGATGGAGCGTTCCGCTTTGCACCGGAAGCTGAAATTGCTCGGCATGGCCGAGCGCCGAGAAGGGGAAGACGACGAATAGTGTCGTGAAT
>JADYXV010000186.1 GCA_020853995.1 Novosphingobium sp. | reverse complement strand
TGTCCGGCGTCTTTCGTTGCCTGACGCTGCGCGTCGTTGAAGTATGCAGGCACGGTAATGACGGCCTGCGTCACGGTCTCGCCAAGATAAGCCTCGGCGGTTTCCTTCATCTTTTGCAGCGTGAACGCACTGATCTGCGAAGGGCTGTAGTCTTGGCCACCAGCCTTGACCCAAGCGTCGCCGTTCTTGCCTTTGGTGATCGTATAAGGGACGAGTTCCGTGTCCTTCTGGGTCAACGGATCGTCAAAGCGGCGGCCGATCAGGCGCTTTACCGCAAAAACTGTGTTGTCCGGATTGGTGACAGCCTGCCGCTTGGCCGGCTGGCCGATCAGACGCTCACCATCCTTGGTAAACGCAACGATCGACGGTGTGGTGCGCGCACCTTCCGAATTTTCAATAACCTTCGGCGTGCCGCCGTCCATCACTGCTACGCAGCTGTTGGTCGTGCCGAGATCGATACCGATTACTTTAGCCATGGTTTCCCCATTTCCTTCCAATCTGGACACCGCGAGGATGGATGGTCCCCCTGCCGGGCAGACCGCCGAACGCGGCTCGATTGACGGCGATATAGGTGTGGTTCTGCTTGGCACAAGGCCCCCGTGCGCTTACCGCGTGCACCAATTTCAGGCATAAGGAGTCGATGGTTATGCGCAATGGTATGTTCGCGGGGCTTTCCGCAGTGGCATTGATGCTGGGTGGATGCGGCCAAAAAGCCGATAATCCCGGCACAGCCGCCAGCGAGTCTGCCGCCGCCACGCCGGAAAATGCACCCGGCATTACCGTTACAGATGCTACGGTCCGCCTTCCCGCAGTTGCAGGCTCTCCCGCCGTCGCCTACTTGACTGTCACGCAGGGCAGCGGTCCGTCACGCAAGATTGCAGGCGTCTATGTTGAAGGCGCTGAACGTGCCGAAATGCACGAAACCGTAACCGAAAACGGTGTGTCATCCATGCGTGCTGTCAAAGACATCGCCCTTGAACCCGGCAAAAGCACGACTTTCAAACCCGGCGGCCTGCACATCATGCTGTTCGGTGTGGCAGATACACTGAAAGCAGGAAGCACCACCGAAATCACGATCACGCTAGACAATGGCGACAAGGTTAGCGCACCCGCCAAAATCGAAAGCATTGGTGGCGATATGGGCGGGCACGACATGTCCGGCATGAACCATGACATGAGCAAGATGTAATGAATAAAGGCGCTCTTTGCCCTCCGGGTGGAGAGCGCCCGCTAACGCCGGGCGAACGCGTACTGGTTGCCGAGATTTTCGGTCGGGCAATCAACCCCGATCCCGTCCGCATCCGCCGCCGCCGCTGGTTCCCGTTCCAGCCGACAGGTACGGTCATGGCGCCGATGGGGCACATCCACTTCACGCCAGCCTGCTCGCGCTACACCGATGACTTTTCCTGCGCAGGACTATCCGACCAAGCCCTGTTCATTCACGAAATGGTTCACGTCTGGCAAGCCCAGCAGCGCGGCCGCTGGTGGCTTCCGCTAATGCGGCACCCCTTCTGCCGCTACCAATACACTTATCGTGAAGGCCAACCGTTCGATCGCTATGGCATTGAACAACAAGCTGAAATCGTACGCCACTGGTTCATCGCGAAACGGGGCTACCCGTCACCGGATGCCCCGCCTGCTCATATACTTGATGCGCTGGTTCCGTTTTGAAACCACCGCTAGTTCTGATCAACAGTTCACGCGATACTCATTGCCGTTGCGGTCGCGCGCATAGCAGCGATCCCCGTCCTTGCGGATTTGAGAACCACCTGCCGCACCAACGGCGCCGCCAATAGCTGCGCCCGTCACAATATCGCCACCGGCAACCGCGCCAACGCCAGCCCCCACTGCTGCGCCAAGCGCCGCACCTTCGCCGGCGTAATTTCGTGCGCATCCACCCAAAGTGGCAGCAGAACCCATGATCAGTGTTGCAATCATCATCTTGCGCATAATCAATCTCCATGTTTTGGAGAAGACGCGCAGAAGGATTACCGGTTCCGGAAACTCCGACGAACCGTTTGACGCTTCAGATCAGTCCGGCTTTTTGGCAACCGCTACCATCGCAGGGCGCAACAGGCGGTCCTTGATCATGTAGCCTGCCTGCAATTCCGAAATAACGGTGCCCGGCTCAACGTCGGCAGACGGCATTTCGATCAACGCCTGATGCTGGTGCGGATCAAGCGGCAGGCCCATTGCAGCGATGCGGATTATGCCGTGCGCGGCAAAAACCTTCTCAACCTCGCGCCCCGTCGCCTCAAGGCCCGCCACAAGGTTCTTGAACTTGTCATCCTCGCGCAAGTCTGCAGGGATCGTCTCCAAAGCGCGGGCATGGTTGTCTGCCACTGACAGCACATCGCGGGCAAAGCCGGTAGCGGCATAGGCGCGCGCATCGGCAACGTCCTTTTCCATACGGCGGCGCACATTCTGCGTTTCGGCCTTGGCGTAGAGAATGTCCTGCTTGGCCGTTTCGAGATCCTCGCGCAGCCGCGTCAGTTCTTCATCGTTGGAAGGTTGGTCGATCATGTCTTCGGGCACACCCTTCAGTTCCGCCTCGATCTCTGCATCGGTTGGGCGTGTGTCGTTATCGCTCATTTTCTAGAAAACCCGTCTTGTCCGATAAATTTGCCCAATGTCTGGGCTGTGAAATCCACCATGGGGACGACTCGCGCATAATTCAACCGAGTCGGCCCGATTACTCCCACCACGCCAACCACGCGGCCATCGCCATCGCGCCACGGCGAAGCAATGACAGACGAACCGGATAGAGAGAACAACCGGTTTTCGCTACCGATAAAAATACGCGTCGCTTGTGCTTCGCGCGCGGCGTCAAGCACAGCGGCAATCGCTTCGGTGCTTTCCAATTCGTCCAGCAATTGCCGCACACGTTCAATGTCATGCAGCGCTGCGTCATCAAGCAAGTTGGCCTGGCCTCGCACCACCAGAACGGGGCGCTGCGCTGCATCAAAGCTCCACCCGGCAAGCCCGCGCTCGACCAGACCGGCGCTTACCGCATCAAGTGCCGAGCGCCCGCCCGCGATCTCGGAACGCACCACCGCCAGCGCTTCGGCAAGAGTGCGGCCCATCAACCGGCTGGTCAGGTAATTGCCAGCTTGCTCAAGTGCAGACGCGCCAACAGGTTCGGGTAAATCAATTACCCGGTTCTCGATCCCGCCATCTTCGCCCACCAGCACCACCAACGCGCGCAACGGAGACAGAGGCACGAATGATATCTGCGCAAGCCGAGGCTCACGGCGCGGCACCATCACCACAGCCGCACCTGCTGAAAGCTCGGACAAGGCAGAACTCGCCGCTGCCAGTGCATTTTCGATTGATCCGCCCGCCGTCAGCCCCCGCTCTATTTGTGCACGCTCAATCGCAGTGGGTTCAGCCACTTGCATGATGCCATCGACAAACAACCGCAGGCCAACTTCTGTTGGCATTCGTCCCGCGCTGGTATGCGGTGCCGCCAATAACCCGGCATCCTGCAATTCCTGCAAGACTGACCTGATCGATGCGGGCGACAGGTTCACCGACCCGCTCCCGGCCAGCGCCTTTGATCCCATCGGATGACCGCTGGCGATATAGCCTTCCACCACAAGACGGAAAATCTCGCGGGCGCGGTCGGTCAAATCGGAGAGGGTGGGGCCGTTCATCATAACATTCTATTGACCGCTCTTGCAGGCGCAAGAGCAATGCGCCAGAGGCTTTGCCGAACTTTTAAGGGAAAACCCATGCGACCGTCAGGACGCGCGCCGGATGAAATGCGCGCTATCACTATTGAAACCGCTTTCACCAAACATGCTGAAGGGTCCGTCCTGATCGGCTTTGGCGATACCAAAGTGCTCGTCACCGCATCGGTTGAAGAACGCGTCCCGCCTTTCATGCGCGGCAAAGGCGAAGGCTGGGTCACCGCCGAATATTCAATGCTTCCTCGCGCCACACATACCCGCGGCAGCCGTGAAGCGGCCAAAGGCAAGCAATCGGGCCGCACACAGGAAATCCAGCGTTTGATCGGCCGCTCCTTGCGTGCGGTCACGGATATGAAGAAGCTGGGCGAACGCCAGATCACGCTGGATTGCGATGTGATCCAGGCCGATGGCGGCACCCGCACTGCGTCGATCTCGGGAGCGTGGATTGCGCTGCGTCTCGCCGTGCAAGGCCTGATGGCCAGCGGCGCGATCAAGGAAGACCCGCTCACCCGCAAAGTTGCCGCCATTTCCTGCGGCATTTACAAGGGCAATCCGGTGCTTGACCTTGATTACGTCGAAGATTCCTCGGCTGATGCCGATGCCAATTTCGTGCTGATCGAAGGCGGCCACATTGCCGAAGTGCAAGCCACTGCCGAAGGCGCAACGTACGACGAAGAAGCCCTCCTCCGTCTTCTGCGCCTGTCGCGCATGGGCTGCGACCAGATCTTCGCCGCACAAGCCACGGCCGTCGGCTAACCTGTCTGCCACATAACCCGTCATCCCGGCCGTCGCCGGGATGACGGAAAGTCGGCGGACCGCGCCCGACTTGGAGGAACCCCGATGTCCCGCCTTACCCCCGGCAAGCTTGTTATCGCCACGCACAACGCGGGCAAGATCAAGGAAATCCAGGCCCTGCTCGCCCCTTATGGCATGGAATGCCTATCAGCGGGCGCATTGGGCTTGGCTGAACCTGCCGAGACGGGCACCACCTTCATCGAAAATGCGCTTATCAAAGCGCAAGCAGCAGCTGAAGCCTCCCAGCTTCCATCACTTGCCGATGATTCCGGCCTTTGCGTCGAGGCACTTGGCGGCGCTCCCGGCGTCTACA
>JADYXV010000185.1 GCA_020853995.1 Novosphingobium sp. | reverse complement strand
TCTCGGCCTCGCCCGCGTTGAGGGCAAGGTGCAGGGCGGCGACGGTGATCTGGCTCATGGGCCTGACCTACGCCGCCGCCCGCATCAATTAAACCTTAGTGGCGCGTTGTCATGGACGCTTGCGAAACAGCAACGTCATGCGGTCGCTTTCGCCAATCGCGGTCAGCCGTGCCTTTTCGGCATCGTCCTCGACGCCACCCAGCACGGGGGGCAGCGTCCAGACGCCGTCCGGCCAATTGGCGGGGTCTTTCGGGTTGGCATTGGCTTCGCTTTTCCCGACGAAGGTAAAGCCGTGGATTTCCATCAGCTTGATGATGTCGGCTTCCAGCATGTACCCCTTCGAACCATCGGTGAAGGCAAACGGCGCATCAGCTTTTGCACGGTGCTGCTCGATGCCGATCATGCCATCTGCTTTCAACAATTCGCGCATTTTGCGGATTTCGCTGTCAGCCACGTTGGAACGCATCATGTTGTGCAGCGCGCGCATCACCAGAATGCGGTCAAACGTGCCCTTTTCCGCGTCGGGAATGGCGCCAAGCGTCAACGCGCTGAACTTATCGGCGGGCATGCTGGCCCAGCCGGCCACTTCTTCGGGGAACTTTGCAACGCTCTTGGCAACGTTGGCCTGCATTTGCTCTGTGCCCTTGGTAGCATCGGCAAACAGGCCCACGAGCTTGCCCTTGGGGCCAAGGTAGAGACCAAGCAGGCGCGAGTACCAGCCGCCACCCGGCGCGTATTCGCCCACCTTCATCGTGGGGGCCACCTGAAAGAATTCGAGCGTTTCGGCAGGGCGGCGATACTTGTCGCGCTGGCTATCTGTTGCACGCGATTTATCGGCCACTGCGGCCGCCAACGCAGGATCAATCGCGGCTTTGGCCATCGCATGGCCTTCATGCTGGGCGACGGCGGGCGCCGAAAAGCCCAAAGATGCAATCAGGGCAAACGTGGCAAGGCTGGCTTTGCGCATGGGGGATTCTCCTAAGGGCCGATGACAAGCGGGATGCGCCTGCCTATCTTGGTTGCATATAAGGAGAATAAGACGCATGAGCGAACAAGCAACGGCCATTATCGCCGGTGGATGCTTCTGGTGCACAGAAGCGGTGTTCCGCGACGTGATCGGTGTCAGCAACGTGGAAAGCGGCTACATCGGCGGCCAAGTTGATAACCCGACATACAAACAGGTCTGTTCGGGCAACACCGGCCATGCCGAGGCGATTCGCGTGACGTTTGATCCCGCAGTGGTCAGCTATGGCGATATACTGGACATCCACTTTGCCACGCATGATCCCACGCAGTTGAACCGGCAGGGCAACGATGTCGGCACGCAATACCGTTCGGCACTGTTCCCGCTGGACGATGCGCAACTGGCAGAGGCGAAGGAAGCCATTGCCCGCGACCAGGCAGGCAGGGCTGCGCCGGTTGTGACGACTATTGAAGGTCCCGCAACGTGGTATCCAGCCGAGGATTATCATCAGGAATACTGGGACGGCGAAGGCAAGCGCAATCCCTATTGCCTCGCCGTCATCCCGCCCAAACTGATGAAACTGCGCAAAAGTTTTGCGGCGCGGGTTAAGGGATAAGAATGCCCACCCCCGCCCCCTCCCGCTTGCGGGAGGGGGCGGGGGTGGGACTGAAACCTAACCCTTCGCCCAGCGCGCAGCAAAGAACCCGTCAATCCCGCCCACTTCGGACAACATTCCGGGGTCGGCGCGGAAATAGCCGTTGCTGGCGGCAATACCGGCGGGCAATTCCTCATCCGTCACCGGCTTTGGCGTCAACAGGCCAAAGGCATCGGCCTGCGCCTCTCCCTCCTCCGGCTCAAGCGAGCACACCGCGTAAACAAGCTGTCCGCCGGGCTTGAGCCAACCCGCCGCACGTTCAAGCATCGCGCGCTGCAAATCGCCCAGTTCAGCCATGTTGGCCATGCGGTGCAGAACATCGGGATGGCGACGGCAGGTGCCGGTGGCGCTGCACGGTGCATCCAGCAAGATGGCGTCGAACAGTTCGTCAGGCGTCCATGTCAGCGCATCGGCCACCACGATCTCGGCCTCAAGCCCGCTGCGCTTCAGGTTGTCCTGCAAACGCTCTACCCGGCGCGCGGACTTATCCAGCGCAGTGACTTTCCAGCCCGCCGCCGCCAGTTGCAACGTCTTGCCCCCGGGAGCCGCGCATAGATCCAGCGCACGGCGGCCCGCGCCTTCACCCAGCAACCGCACCGGCACGCTGGCTGCCAGATCCTGCACCCACCACGCACCTTCGGCAAAGCCCGGCAGCGCTTCTACAGATCCGCCACGCGCAAGACGCACATGGCCCGGTGCCAGCGATTGCCCGCCCAGCGCCTCGGCCCACTGAGCCGTCTGGCTCACATCACGCAAGGAAAGGTCAAGCGGCGGCGGTTCGGCCAGCCCGCGCGCAATAACCTCTACCCGCCCCGGCCAAGCCACGTCCCAACGGTCTGCCACCGCATCGGGCAGACTGGGGGCTTCGGGCAATTTTGGATTGGCCTTGGTCACCGCCGAAAACACGCCATGCGCCAACCGGCGCGGCCCGCCCATCAACAACGGCAGGCCGGTGGCCACGACAGCATGGCCCGGAAGGCCCAACCGCAGCGCCTGCGCCAGCATGATACGCAACACATTGCGCGCCTTGGCATCCTCGGGCAGCACAGTCCGTGTTGCCTGATCGATCAGCGCATCAAGGTCGGCCATCCAGCGCAGCGCTTCTTGCGCAATCGCAGTTGCCAGCGCACGGTCATCGCCGCGCTCGATCGCGCGCAAGATCGGTGGTGCAGCTTGGTCCAGCGGCTCGCCACGCCGCAAAACGGCATCAAGCAAGCGCAGCGCGGCAAGGCGCGCGGGGACGCCGGGGACTTCATCAGGGTTGTTGTTTCGGGCCATACGACCGGCCTATCGCCCCTGCTGCCCCAAATGGCAATTGCGCTTCGAACGCCAAACGCCCATTTAGCTCCTCTGAGCAACCAGACTCCCCGCACCACCACCCGCCCGGCAAATTTTACCCGTCCCGATCATTGGACCACCGATCCTGCACCGGAACCCAAAGCGGCAGAGCAGCGCAGTGACCCTGACGGCATTGATCCCACCCGTTTCGGGGATTGGGAAAAGAACGGAATCGCGATAGATTTCTGAGGGTTATCCCTCAATTATACCCGATGCTGGGTGATGTTTATCAAGGTGTTTGCGCAGGATCTTCAGGTTCCTGCTGTTTGACCGGAAGAAAATGTCGAACGCATCGCCCACCAGCGGCACCGCGCCAATCGCGGTATCAAACGCTACGTTTGCGCCCATACGCCATAACTGCCATTTGGACAGGCCCAGATTGCGGGCTTCCCACACGACATAAGCGCCCATCGCTGCGGTCACGACATCGCCTAAAACGGGGACCATGCCTGCGATGGCATCCAGCCCCACATCGCGGCGGATCACGGGAATTTTGAAGCTTCGCTCCAGCAAACGCTCCAGCATTTCAACGCGCTGGCGCACCGATGCCGGATCATTGCCCAGACCGGGCAGTTCTGGCCGCAACCGCTCAAGACGGCGAGCGGTGGTGGGCGAATGCGGGATGAAAGGCTTGTCCATTGCCCCTATTTGGGGAGCCATGCCAATGGTGGCAAGGGATGCCAGCCCCACGGGTTTTGCGAAAAGCCATCGGTGCCGCTGCGCACCATCGACCATCGCAAGGGCCGTGCGATGGGGATGAAACCGTTTGCAGCCGTAATCTCGGCCTCCGCCTCGGCCAGGAGCGCCGCCCGCGCTTGCGCATCGGTGGCGCGGCGCGCTTCGACCACGCGTTCATCACCAATCGGGCTGCACACTGCCTTTTGCACAGTGCACGAAAGCTGGTTGAGGAACCACGTGGCGCGGCCATAGCGCGCGGTAACGTCAATCAGGCGCAAATCGGCACGGTCCCTTTCCGGCACACGGCGCACCGTAATGCCGATTTTGGCAAAGCCATCCCGCACCGCCCCGAACACAAGGCTGGAACCCGGCCCGTCCGACATGGCAATGTTCAACGTCGGCAAGGCACGTCCCGCTGCCTTCCATGCCGCTACCCGCGCTGCGCCTTGGACTTGGCGCTCGTCAAGGCTCATGCCTTGCCAGCGCTCGCCAATAGTGCCCAGATCGTCTTCGACATCAGGCGAAACGATCCGCGTTGTCGGCTGCCAGCCACCGATATTGAAGCTGCCCAGCAACGCATCACGGTCAATCGCCATAGCCAGCGCCTCGCGGTTGGCCGCATCCGCAAGGAAGCCGTCACTGCGGTCAACCATTAGGCCGAACATGCCCGTGACGGGGTCCAGCCGGACATTGCCCCGCGTCAATCCGATGCGCCCGGCCAGCGGCACCGTATCCACTTTGCCGCCAAGAAGAACGTCAACATAACCATCATTGAACAGCGCAACCGCTTTGGCCGGGGGTGCAAAAGTTACGGCAAGCACCCGTGCGCGCGCGGCAAAATTGGCTTGCTTGGGCAGGCCTCGCTTTTCAGGCGGGATCAGCGCAAAGTTTTGCGCGCCTTCTTCTCCTGCCTTGAACGCCATTGGCCCAACGCCCCGCCCGTCATAGTGCAAACCCAGTTCAGGTTGCGCCAGCAAGGTCAGCAATTCCGGGACCGGTGCCACAAGATCAATCTCGATCACGCGGTCGGCCATGACGCGCACTTCGTCAATTGCTGCCAGATCAAGCCCGAGCGCGGTACCCTTTAACGCGGCAATGGCTTTGCGCAGCGCTGTGGCGGCCGCATCAGCACTGATTCGCTTGCCGTCCGGCCATGTGCCGTCGCGCAAGCGGAAGATGTAGCTTTGCCCGTTGTCGGTTACGATCCAGCGGTCTGCCAATGCTGGCACAACACGGCCCTGCTCGTCAAAGCCGACCAATCCTTCGGTCGTGGCTGCACGCACCAGTTGGGCCTGCGGAGAAAGCCGCACACCGCGCTCTTTCAGCGCGGACGAATCACCCATCACGGCCACCCCAAGCGCACCGTCCTGGCTTTTGCCACAAGCGCCAAGTGCCAGCGCAACTGAGAGGATTGCAGGAAAACGAGCCGCCATACCGACCAGCGTAGCAGAACGCCGCGCGAAGGTCAGGCTTTGTGTGACTGTTAGCGCAAATCTGCGCTCAGTGTTCAGACTTTGCGCAAGGGGCCGGTGTTATGTGTCGATATAGGTGGCTTCACAAAACGGGGCGTACCTTCGCCAATGACCAAAGGCGCACGTGCCAGTTTGGGGTCTATTTCGTTTATCAAGGCAATGCCGAAGCGGTTGTCCTGGATCCATGCAACTACGCCTTGCACCCAGCCGATGTTGCGCAAGTTGACTTCGATCTGGCTGCCGCGCTGAACCGTCATCGGCCCTTCGGCCATCATGCCACCAGCGCTCAGGTTGCGCACTTTCACGCGATATTCCGAAGCGGACCCGACCAGACGCACTTCTGCCATCAGGAAAAGGCTGTCACGCGCTAATTGCCGATGGTCCGTGTCTGCCACCAAAGGTCCCGCCACTGTCAGAGTTTCGCCACACCTGCGCGGCGCCACATGCGCCTGCACGCGCAGTTCTCACAGAAATTCGTTGTGGAACCTTTAATGGCTGGGGTTAACAAAGCGTAAAGTCGCGCGCAAATTTAACCAAATGTGGCTGTAGGAAGGCCGCCCTCGGACGGCCTGCCCGTTACATGTCGCGCGAAATCTTCTCGCGACGTTCATGCGCTTCTTGTGCTTCGACAGTCATCGTGGCGATCGGGCGTGCAATCAGACGACCAAGCCCGATTGGCTCTCCGGTTACTTCGCAGTAACCATATTCGCCTTCATCAATCCGCCGCATTGCAGAGTCAATTTTCGCGATGAGTTTGCGCTGCCGGTCACGTGTGCGCAGTTCGATACCCCAGTCGGTTTCGCTTGATGCGCGATCATTGAGGTCAGGTTCGCGGATTGGTCCGTCCTGCAACGCCGACAGCGTTCCGGCTGAAGCTGACAGGATAGACTTCTTCCATTCCAGCAGCAGCTTGCGGAAATAATCCTGCTGCGCTTCGTTCATATAGGGTTCGTCGTCAGTGGGCACATAATCACCCGGCATGGCGCGGCGCGCTTTTGCCAGGACATCGATTTCGTCACTCAAAACCCCAGCCATTCGGCCCTCCGCATAACAAGCTGCTCACCCCTCCCGGCCCGCTTCATTTCCCTTTCGGGCGAGCGAACTCTTCTCTTGCGGGCCTATAGGCACCACCCGAAAAGGGCACAAGCGATTTGCTACATCCACCTGATTAAGGGTGCCTGAAGCGCAGCCTATGGCACCGGAAAATGTCGATTATGCGGCAACCGGAAACAGATTGTCGGCGCCGTTAACCATTTATTGACCAAGTTTCGAGAGTTTGGCCCCATCGGAGCAGCAGGTGGATTGTGCTCCATCACGGGGGTAATGGAAAATGACACAGTCCTGGGTAAAGTTGGTCACCGACACAAACAGCCAGACCGTTACATCGGATTCGGCCAAAGCCGCTGACACACTTGTCGCAGCTTGCCTTGCCGCAGCCTCCAATGGCGATGCCAACGCACTATTTGATCTAGGCGTTGCCTTTTCCACCGGCAGTCACGGCATAACTTGCGATATGATCGAGGCGCACAAGTGGTTCAACCTTGCCGCCGTCGGCGGACATGAAGAAGCCGCGCTATGCCGTTCGGACATTGCCGATGAAATGACTGCCCGCGAAATCGCCGAAGCCCAACGCCGCGCCCGCGAATGGCTGCGCGCAGGACGGGCCGCTGCTTAGAGCGCTTTCCGACCAATCTGGATCACCGTGATTGACGCAGGAAGCCTCTCGGCAAGGCACCTTGTGCAGGGCGGGCTGGATGCCCGTCCAAGCAAGGTAACGCTGTCCGAGGGG
>JADYXV010000184.1 GCA_020853995.1 Novosphingobium sp. | reverse complement strand
TCGTACCCTCAAAAAGGAAGGCGCGTTTCTTGTCAGGGACAACCGGCGTCTGGGCGTTGACGTAAGTGGAGGCGGCGGAACGCATTCGTGTGCGACGCCAACCTAAGCCCGGCGGGCGTTTGCAGGCTTTGTCTCAAAGCTTGCATACTAAGCCGGATTTATATGATGGCGCGCCCTACAGGACTCGAACCTGTTACCTCAAGATTAGAAGTCTCGCGCTCTATCCAGATGAGCTAAGGGCGCGCGCCGTTTTCCCTTAAGCATGCTTTTCGTGCGGTGAAAACCGCGTTAGCAAGCATCTTATGAGCAATCACCATATTTCCCGCATCGACGGCGTTGACAGTGCGCGCCGTCACTTCCGGTATTTTGACTATGTGATGGCCGCATTTGTGGCCATCTTGCTGCTGTCAAACCTCATCGGCGCTGCAAAACTGGCGCAAGTCGGCGGTTTCACGTTTGGCGCGGGCATTCTGTTCTTTCCCGTGTCCTACGTGATCGGGGATGTCCTGACCGAGGTTTATGGCTATTCCAACGCACGCCGTTGTGTGTGGATGGGCTTTTTTGCCCTGATTTTCATGGCTTTCATGAGCTTTGTCGTGGTGGCCATGCCGCCTGCTCCGGGCTGGGATGGGCAGGCCGCGTATGAAAGCGTATTCGGATCGACGTGGCGGATTGTTCTCGCCTCGGTTACCGCGTTCTGGGCGGGCGAATTCGTCAATTCATTCGTGCTGGCCAAAATGAAAATTCTGACAGCGGGCAAGCACTTGTGGTCCAGAACCATCGGGTCAACCGTGTTCGGGCAGGCGATTGATAGCCTGATTTTCTATCCCATCGCGTTTCTGGGCATCTGGACAACAGAACAGGTGCTGACAGTCATGGTCACCAACTGGCTGATGAAAGTGGTTTGGGAAGCAGCTTTGACGCCAGTCACTTACGCGGTCGTCGGCTGGCTGAAGCAGCGCGAGGGTACTGACGTTTTTGATACAGGCACCGATTTTTCGCCATTTGCAAAGGCAGGGTAATCGATTGCGCCATAACCCCGCCCTGTTTGGGGCGGGGTATGCAACGATCGATCAATCCGCGATCAGGCCGATCAGCAAATAGACGATGATCGCCGAGCCAAAACCCAGGATCGTGGCAAGGCCGAACGCCACACGAACCAGTGTTGCGTCGATACCGAAATAATTGGCGATACCGGCGCAGACACCCATCATTTTGCCGCGTGTCTTATCAAGCCGGAACACGCGCGCTTTTTCCAGCGGACGGACAGCCGAATCATCGAAGCGAAGCTGTGACATCAGATCATCTCCTGCACGGCAGCGGGGGCGCTGTTCGGGGTCTGGGTGTGTACCGTGCCGGCAATCAAGGCGAGGCTAAGTGCGAATGCAGTGGCAGCTGCGGTGATCCGTTGGGCAAAAGTTGTCATGGGATTGTCCTCCTGTGAATATGTTTTGAAGCCGTTTGGCTCATGCTCACTGTTTTGCATGTGCTGTGCCAAATTGAAGGAATGGCAGAAATCAGGTGCTTTCGGCACAAGCGTGCGACCGGGTCCGAGTTTATGATGCTAATTTTTTGGAAATTGCACCAATGTTTGGCATCTTGCTGCGTGCATCTTTCTCTTTGTCGATTGCAGCTTGCAAATTAACGGAATCGCGCGTAGTTGCCGCTCATCCCGACATTGTGAAAGCAACGTCAGGCTGGAACCAGACGGTCCCGGCTCGGCACCGCTTTTGCTTCTGATCGGCCACTGGAGATTGCATGGCGGATATTGCGCGAATTACTGAGGTTATTGAGCCCGAGGTCAAGGCACTCGGCTTTGATCTCGTGCGCGTGCGCATGTTCAAGGGTGGAGGGATTGGCGATGAGGAGCATACGCTCCAGATCATGGCTGAACGCCCGGAAACCGGCCAATTGGTTATTGAAGACTGCGCAGCGCTGTCGCGGCGTATTTCTGACCGTTTCGATGAACTCGAAGATGCTGGTGAGAATCTGATCGTTGAGGCCTATCGCCTTGAAGTGTCATCGCCCGGAATTGATCGTCCGCTGACGCGCGTGAAGGATTATCTTGCGTGGGCAGGACATGAAGTCCGCATCACATTGCTTAATCCTGTCGAGGGCAACCGCAAGTCGCTGATTGGTGACCTGGTCAGGCTCGAAGGTGATGTGATCACGCTGGATGATCGCAAATCCGGCCGAGTCACTTTTCCGCTGCTTGACGTGCAATATGCCAAGCTTGTGTTGACAGATAAGCTTATCGCCGCTTCGCGACCGCTGGACACCAGTGGTATTGATGAAGAAATTCTCAGTTCAGAAGATGATCTGAGCGAAATCAACGAAGAACAGGAAGACTGACCCATGGCCAGTGCGATTTCCGCCAATCGTGCAGAACTGCTTGCAATCGCCAATGCGGTTGCAACCGAGAAGATGATCGACAAGTCGGTCGTCATCGAGGCGATGGAAGAGGCAATTCAAAAGTCTGCGCGCAACCGTTACGGTGCCGAGAACGACATCCGCGCAAAGCTGGATCCGCGCACCGGCGATCTGCGCTTGTGGCGTGTGGTCGAAGTGGTCGAAGTGGTTGAAGATTACTTCAAGCAGGTTGACCTGAAGCAGGCTGAAAAGCTGCAGCCGGGTGCGCAGATGGGCGATTTTATCGTCGATCCGCTGCCGCCGGTTGATCTTGGCCGCATCGATGCGCAATCGGCAAAGCAGGTGATCTTCCAGAAGGTCCGCGATGCTGAACGTGATCGCCAGTTTGACGAGTTCAAGGACCGTGCAGGCGAAGTCATCACCGGCGTGATCAAGTCGGTCGAATTCGGCCACGTGATTGTGAATCTGGGCCGCGCCGAAGGCGTGATCCGCCGCGATCAGCAGATACCCCGTGAAGTACCGCGCGTTGGCGAACGCGTCCGCGCGCTGATCATGAAGGTTGAACGCCAGAACCGTGGGCCGCAGATTTTCCTGAGCCGCGCGCATCCTGAATTCATGAAAAAACTGTTCGCGCAGGAAGTGCCCGAAATCTATGACGGCATTATCACCATCATGGCCGCCGCGCGTGACCCCGGCAGCCGTGCCAAGATCGGCGTGATCAGCCGTGATAGCAGCATTGATCCGGTCGGCGCCTGCGTCGGCATGAAGGGCAGCCGCGTGCAGGCCGTCGTGCAGGAATTGCAGGGCGAAAAGATCGATATCATCCCGTGGAGCGAAGACACCGCGACATTCGTCGTCAACGCGCTTCAACCAGCCACCGTCAGTCGCTTGGTGATCGATGAAGAAGAAAGCCGCATCGAAGTCGTCGTGCCTGATGACCAGCTTTCTCTCGCCATCGGCCGTCGTGGCCAGAACGTGCGTCTGGCTTCATCGCTGACGGGCTCTGCCATCGACATCATGACCGAGGCAGAAGCTTCGGAAAAACGCCAGAAGGAATTTGCCGAGCGTTCGAAGATGTTCGAGGAAGAGCTCGACGTTGATGAAACCCTGTCGCAACTGCTGGTGGCTGAAGGCTTCAGCGAGTTGGACGAAGTGGCCTACATCGACATCTCCGAACTCGCTGCCATCGAAGGCTTTGACGAAGAGCTTGGCCAAGAACTGCAAAGCCGCGCCACCGAAGCCATCGAGCGCCGCGAAGAAGCTTTGCGCACGCAACGCCGTGAACTTGGCGTCGAAGATGCCTTGGCCGAATTGCCGCACTTGACCGAAGCCATGCTGGTCATTCTTGGCAAGGCAGGCATCAAGACGCTTGATGATCTGGCCGATCTTGCAACCGATGAACTCATCGCCAAGAAGCGAGTCGAACAGCGTCGCCGCAACGACAAGGCCCCGCGTGAGCGGACCGAACGTTCCGAACGCACCGAAGACAAGGGCGGCGTTCTTGGCGAATTCGGCCTGAGCGAAGAGCAGGGCAACGAAATCATCATGGCTGCACGTGCCCACTGGTTCGACGACGCTCCTGAAGCGGACTCCGGGCCACAAGCTGAGGAGGCCGCCCATGCGGAACCCTCACAATGAGCCGCTAAGCTCCGACATTGCTGATCGCAGCCCGGCGGGTAAGACCCCGCCGGAGCGTAAGTGCGTACTGACCGGGCGTCATGATACGCGGGGGGACTTGATCCGCCTCGCGATCTCGCCCGATGGTGACGTGCTGCCTGATGTTCAGGCGCGTGCCCCCGGGCGCGGCGCCTGGATCGGTGTTTCTCGCGCAGACCTTGAAAAAGCCCTTGCGAATAGCAAACTTAAGGGTGCGCTGGCGCGCGCGTTCAAAGGCGCGAAGCTCACCATTCCGGCTGATCTTGGCGAACGCACAGAAGTGGCGCTGCGCCGCACTTTAACTGACCGGCTTGGCATTGAACTGCGCGCAGGCAACGTCCTGCTCGGGACCGAGCGTATCGCGCAAGGCGCGCGGTCGGGCGCGGTCACATTCCTCGGCCATGCCTCCGATGCAGGTACTGATGGTCCGAACAAATTGGCGCAAGCCTGGCGTGTGGGCGAAGGGGCTGAAGGCTCCGGGCTCAAAGGCACAATCTTGCCGCTGGACCGAGCGGCGCTGTCTGTGGCATTGGGCCGCGACAACGTCGTTCACTTGGCGCTGACCGACCCGATTGCGACCGAGCGAGTCGCAGGGCCATTGCAGCGCTTGATGCACTTTCTCGGACACGAGACCGATGATGCTGCACAGCCCGATGACGGCATGGCAGCAGACGATGATATTGATACGAAGGGCGACTGAGTTAAATGAGCGATAGCGACAAAAAGCCTACTTTGGGCCGCAGGCCACTGGGCCTGAAGACCGCGGTAGAGGCTGGCGAGGTCAAGCAGACCTTTAGCCACGGCCGTACCAACAAAGTGGTGGTCGAAGTGAAGCGGCGCAAGCTGGTTGGCCGTCCGGGCGAAGCGGCACCTGTCGCTGCGCCTGTTGTCGCCGCACCTGCGCCTGCTGCGCCTGTTGCTGCGCCGCCTCCGCCTCCGCCGCCACCCCCTCCGCCGCCCGCAGCCAGCCGTGAAACCCGGCAGGAAATGCAGACGCGTTTGCTGCGTGAAGCAGAAGAAGCGCGCCTAGCCGCGGCTGAGGCAAACAACCGCCGCGAACAAGAAGCGCGTCTTCGCGCCATAGAAGACGAGCGTCGCCGTGCCGAAGAGGCCACGCGTCCTCCTGAAGCTGTGGTCGCCAAGGCAGAGCTTGCACCTGCTCCAACGCCAGAACCGGCACCGGAAGTTGTTGCAGCCGAAGTTCCCGTCGCTGCTCCTGCGCCTGCCCCAACGCCCGTGGCAGAACCGGAAGTTGCCAAGGCTGCTGAGCCTGCGCCCAAGCGTGTTGAAGAAGCCGTCAAGGCTGACGAACCGGCTGCCATTCCTGCGCCACGCCGCTTTACCCCCGTCGCTTCGACGGCGCCGGCCAAGCGTCCTGAACCAGCAGCGAAGAAGCCTGCAGGCGCTCCG
>JADYXV010000183.1 GCA_020853995.1 Novosphingobium sp. | reverse complement strand
TGCATCCCTTGGTGAATGCCTTGGGATAGAAGTACAAAACCACCGGCCCTTTTTGCAGGGCCTGCTTCAGGGAAAACGAGAACGGCTTTCCCGCCAAGGCACCGTTGGCCGTAAAGTCGGGCGCCGTGGCACCGCTTTTCAGCTCGGCCAGGGCCGATGTTGATGCAAAAAGGGCGATGGCTGCACCGGCAGCAGCAAGATTGTGAAAGATCATGACGAGGTAACTACCAGATCCCTCGCCCCCGGGCCAATGCCTTTGAGGGCAGATCAGTAAATCCCGCCCTGCTCTTCGATAAAGCTTTCCTCAACCGGTGCATCGTCAGAGCTGTTGTTGGCGATGCCCCTTGCGGCACGGGCTTTACGCAAGGCGTCAAGAACTGCTTGTTTGGCAGTAACCTCGCCCTGTTGCGCCGTACGTTTGGGTTCCGTATCCGGCTTGAAGGCTTCCCAGATGATCGACGCTTTAGCCACGTCGTTTTCAGGTGTACCGCCGAAGACCCGCTTGCCCGAAACGCGGTCAACTTTCACCATGCGTACGCCTTCGGGAACGCGGAACGGAATATCCTTCCAGCGTGCCCGTGTTTCTTGCACCAATTGTTTGAACACAGGCGCTGCAATGCGTCCACCCTGGGCATAACCGCCAAGGCTGCGTGGCTGGTCATAACCGATATAAACGCCTGCGATGATGTCGGGAGATCCGCCCACGAACCAGACATTGGTCGGGCCTGATGTCGTGCCGGTCTTGCCGAACAGCGGCAGTCCCAGATCGCGCAAGGTTATCGCCGTACCGCGCACCACCACGCCCTCAAGCATGTGAACAACCTGATATGCCGTGCGCGGATCGATTACCTGCCTGCCGGTTACATTCAGGCGCGGCATGGGTTTGCCATCCCATTGCGCCATACTGCAACCATCACACCGCCGGTTGTCAGCACGCCAGATCACTTTGCCGTTACGGTCCTGCACATAATCAATCATCGACGGATCATGCTGCCGCCCCTGATTGGCAAGCGCGGCATAGGCGTTGACCATCTTCAGCACCGTCGTATCGCCAGCCCCCAAAGCCATTGACAGGTAAGGCTGGTAATCGCCAACGCCAGCGGCCTTGATCGTGCGCACAACCTTGTCCATGCCCACGTCATTGGCAACGCGCACGGTCATCAGGTTGCGCGATTGTTCAAGCCCCCACCGCATCGTGTGACTGCCCGAACCGCCTTCGTTACCAAAATTGCGGAAGCACTTTTCGCCCAGAGCCGCGCCCTGATAAACGCAGAATGTCCCGTCCACGACCATCGAGGCCGGCGTCATGCCGTTGTCCAACGCTGTTGCATAGACGAACGGCTTGATCGTTGATCCCGGCTGACGATTGGCCTGCGTCGCGCGATTGAATGAGCCAAGACGTGCGTCAAATCCGCCCTGCATTGCCAACACTCGCCCGCTTTGCGGATCTTGAACGACCATGCCGCCCGAAACCTCTGGGATTGTGCGCACGGCAAACGTGCCCGAATTTACAGGCGCAACGGCAGTGATGTCTCCAGCCTTCATGATGTCGGGTACGCCAATCAGATTGGCGGTTTTGCCATCTGAAAACCCGATCTGGCCGCTCTGCCCGCTGCGCGACAAGACAACGCCAACGCGCCAGTTCTGGTAGTTGATGGAGATATTACTGGTGATCAGTTGTGTCTGCCAATTGCCGTCATCCAGATCGATCCGCGCAATCGGTCCGTGCCAGGCCCGGCCACCGCCATAACGCAGCAACGCGGTGCGCAAAGAGTTTTGCGCCGCAGTCTGCAATTGCGTGTCAAGCGAGGTGCGCACCCACAGCCCGCCGGCATAGATGCTGTTCGGACCATCTTCGGCCTTTTCGCCAAACTTGCCGATCAAGCGGCGGCGGACTTCTTCAAGGAAATAACCAGCGTCCGCTGTGTAGCTTTCGGCCCGACGCGGCTTGAGGCCCAATGGCATGGCCCCAGCGGCAGTTGCCTCTGCCTGCGTTGCCCATCCGCTCTTGACCATCTGATCCAGCACATAATTGCGCCGTGTGATCGCCATGCCTTCAAATTTGGCACGGCCATAACGTTCCGGTGCCTTGGGCAATATCGCCAGAAACGCGGTTTCATGCAGCGCAAGATCGCCTACGTCCTTGTCGAAATAGGCGCGCGCGGCGGCCTGAACCCCAAAGCTTTGCCGACCCAGCGGGATTTCGTTGAGATACAATTCAAGGATCTGCTGCTTGGTCAGGACTCCTTCGATCCTGCGCGCAAGGATCATCTCCTTCAATTTGCGCGTGATCGAATATTCATCGCCAATCAGGATGTTCTTGGCCACCTGCTGCGTGATCGTGGAACCGCCGCGCGCGCGTTCATCCGATCCCAGCTTGGTCGCATAATCCACCACCGCGCCTGCAAAGCCCAGATAATCTATGCCGCCATGCGTCCAGAACGTCTTGTCCTCAGCCGCCAGAAACGCATTGATCATGGGTTCTGGAAAATCGACAAAGCGCAATTGCACACGACGTTCGCGGGCATAGCTCGATACGATCTCGCCATCATTGCCGCGCACCATCGTGGGCAAAGGTGGCTGATATGTCAGCAATTTGTCAGCTGACGGCAGGGTCCGCGCCACTGTCAGCCACAGCACGAACCAGCCCAGCAAAAGCGCGCCCAGCGCATAGTTGGCCAAACGGAACAAGCGGCTGCTTTGCCACTTGCTGCGGTACCACACCGAAAGTCCGCGCCAACGGGCAGGAACCCCGCCGCGCCGCGTTATAAACCGGGTTTGCTCAGGTGTCTCGTCAGCCATCGTGCAGCGCCTCTAGCATGCTGACACGTCACCTTGCCAGAGGCCTATCGCAAGAGCCTGCCAATCAGGGCCCATCGGTTGCCGCAACGCTTCCGGAATCAACAGGCACAGGCAACGGTCCTGCAAAAGCAGACGCTTGACGTTCGGCCAGAAAAATCTCGATCGCTTGTGTCACCGATCCAGAAAATTTCTTGCGCCAAACCTTGTCCTGCATGGTCTGCGCGTCTTCCAGATTACTGATATAACCGGCCTCGATCAGAGCAGAAGGCAGGTCAAGGGACTTGAGAACGACGAATGCAGCTTCACGCTGCGGCTGATTGTGAAAGGCAATCACATCCTTTCCTTCGCGCACGACCAATTCGCCAAATCGCTTTGAACTTCCGCGCATTTCGCGCCGCGCCAGATCGACCAGGATGGATGACACTGCCTGTCCCTTATCAGCCAAAGTCACGCCGTTGACGGCATCTGCCCTGTTCTCACGCGCCGCCAATGCCTCTGCCACCGAATCGGAGGCCTTGTCGGAAATCGTATAGATTGTGGCTCCACGCGCTTCGGCCGCACTCGCCGCATCGGCATGGACAGAAATGAACAGATCGGCGTTTAGCCGGCGCGCAATATCGGCGCGTTCAGCCAGAACCAGAAAACGATCCGTGTTGCGGGTCATCGCCACGCGCACGCGCCCGGATGATAGCAGCGCATCGCGCATTGACTGCGCCAGCATCAGCGTAAGATCCTTTTCGCGCTCACCGTCCTGCCCGCTTGCGCCCGGATCGTGACCGCCGTGCCCTGCATCGATCACTACCAAGGGCCGGCTGGCATCGGGCGGACCTTCAATCGGCGGCAATCCGATCAATCCTGCATCGTCCGGCATGGCCAGTTTCACCACATAACGCGGTTCGACATTCATCAGCCCTGCGGCAAGCGCGGACCATACGATAGCAGCCGCAGCAACTGGCGCGGCAAAGGCTGTCATGAAAATACCGCGGTCAACCATGCTTTACGGCCTATGCCCTCTCACGCGCACCCCGGTCTAGTCCCAAATAGGCGTTATGGTTAACTGTTCCCTAACATATTTCGTGTGATGAAAGCGTGAGGCAGACCGGTCTGCAGTCAGGCGGCATTGTTTTATTTGCCGCTTTGCAATCGGGGTGCTAGCAATGGTTTACCGGGGTACGTCAGCACCGGCGTGTTCTTCGCCCAAACCGCCAAAAAGCGCTGCTTTGCGTTACGGTGGGCAGAGACAAGGCACCGCTGGCTAAATCCCGTAATCGTGGGGATGAAGATGCGGTCGCGCCCATTCCCCGAGCCACAAGGTTGATGCCGTAATGATGAGCTGCGTTTCGTTCCTGCCTGCCAGCCCCACCGGGGCAGCATCGGCGTGGACGAATGGCAGCACGCGCACTTCGCCGCGAGTTATCGTCACAGCAGACACAAACCAACCGCCGCCGGGCGGCGAGCGACAAGGCATGACAGGCGCAAAGCCTATGGCCCCAACGCTCCGATCCGGCAAACCCGCATTCGCGCGCAGCCACGGTATTCGACCAATCCCAGCATTGGTCCTGCCTAATCGCGCGCGCCTATCTCAAACGATCCGCGCCAGCGACGCAGGGGCAACCCGGCGGCGGCGCGGCTGGAGAATTTATAATGACAACGCGCATGCTTATCGATGCGCGCCACCAGGAAGAAACCCGGGTGGCGGTGCTAAAGGGCAACCGGATTGAGGAGTTCGACTTTGAATCTGCGGATCACAAGCAGATCAAAGGCAATATCTATCTGGCCAAGGTTACACGGGTAGAGCCATCGCTTCAGGCGGCTTTCGTCGATTTCGGCGGCAACCGGCACGGGTTCCTCGCATTCAGCGAAATACACCCCGATTACTATCAGATCCCCAAGGAAGACCGTGAGGCTCTTCTGGCCGAAGAAGCCGCGCACGCCGAAGAGGAAGCCGCTCTGCGCGCAGCCGAAGATGGCGATGAAGACGAATACGGCGACAATGACGGCTATGACGCCGATGATGGCGTGCCCGAAGTCGACACATCGGAAAAAGACCAGGTTGCCACCATCGAAGGCGGTGTCGTCGAAAACGGCTTCGATCATGAAGGCGAAGAAGGCGATGAAAACGCCTCTGACGCTGGTGAAGAAGGCGAAGACGAAAGCGGTGATCGTTCGAACAACGGCCGCCCGCGTCGCGGTCGCCGTCAGGGCGGTCGTGCCCAAGGCAAGGAAGCCGACGAACTGCGCGCCAAGCGCATGGCGCTGCGCCGTCGCTACAAGATCCAGGACGTCATTCAACGCCGTCAGGTGTTGCTTGTCCAGGTGGTCAAGGAAGAACGCGGGAACAAGGGTGCTGCCCTCACCACGTATCTGAGCCTTGCAGGCCGCTACTGCGTGCTCATGCCGAATTCGAGCCATGGCGGCGGCATCAGCCGCAAGATCAGTTCGGCAACTGACCGCAAGCGCCTGAAATCGATCATCACCGAAATGGAACTGCCGCGTTCGATGTCATGCATCGTACGCACGGCCGGTCTCCAGCGTACAAAGCCTGAAATCAAGCGCGACTTCGATTACCTCGCCCGCCTGTGGGACGAGATTCGCGAACGCACGATCGGTTCGGTCGCCCCTGCCCTGATCCATTCGGACAGCGACCTGATCAAACGCGCCATCCGCGACATCTACAACCGCGATATCGAAGATGTCGTAGTTGAGGGCGAGCACGGTTATCGCGCCGCCAAAGACTTCATGAAACTGCTGATGCCAAGCCACGCCAAGCGGGTGCAGCAATATGTAGATCCGGTACCGCTGTTCCAGCGTTATGGCGCCGAAGACCAGCTTACCGCGATGTACGATCCGGTCGTGCAGTTGAAGTCGGGCGGTTACCTCGTGATCAACCCGACCGAAGCGCTTGTTTCGATCGACATCAACTCGGGCCGCTCCACCAAGGAACACGGCATCGAAGCGACGGCGGTTTCCACCAACCTTGAAGCCGCGCGCGAAATCGCCCGTCAATTGCGCCTGCGCGATATGGCCGGCCTTGTCGTGATCGACTTTATCGACATGGAATACGGATCAAACATCCGTAAGGTTGAAAAGGCGATGAAGGACGCGCTGCGCAATGATCGCGCACGCATCCAGGTTGGCCGCATTTCAGGCTTCGGCCTGATGGAGATGAGCCGCCAGCGCCTGCGCACCGGCGTTCTGGAAGCCACGACACGCGGCTGTCCACACTGCGATGGTTCAGGCCTGGTTCGCACCGCATCATCCGCTGGCCTTTCAGCCTTGCGCATGATCGAAGACGAAGCTGCCAAGGGCAAGGGCAACGTCGTCACGCTCTATGCAAGCCAGGAAGCCGCCATTTATGTTCTGAACGCCAAACGTATTGATCTGGGCGAAATCGAAGAACGCTATGGCGTGACCGTCGAAGTAATCCCCGAAGGTGAAAACGAAGGCGCCAAGATGCGCGTTGCTTCACGCGGGCCACGTCCTGAATTCGTCCCCCGCTTCGAACCGATTGTCGAACCTGAAGAAGAGGACGACATCGTCGAGGACGATTACGACACCGAAGAAGAAGTTGAAGAGCGTGATGAGCGCCCTGCACGCGCTCCTCGCCCCGAAGGTGAGGACGCCGCAGATCGTGATGGCCGCCGCAAACGTCGCAAGCGCCGCCGTGGCCGCAGCCGTGATCGCCGTGACGACGACGGCACTGCTACGCAGGGCTCGGATGCTGAAAACGGCGAGCAAGAAGGCGATGACGAAGCTTCGGATGAAGCCACGAACGTCGAGGCTGGCGAACCTGGTCAAGACGCTGAAACCGAAGCCGAACGCGGCCAGCGCAAACGCCGCCGTCGCGGTCGTCGTCGGCGTGGTGGACGTGATGGTGCAGAAGGCCAAAGTGCTGAAGGCGATGCCGATCAGGCCGAAGGCGACGAAGGCACTTATGCCGATGCAGCAGAAGCCCAGGCTGAACCTGCCGTTGCGGCCGAACCGGAAGCTGCTCCTGCACCCGCTGCAGAAGAAGCTCCCGCCAAGCCAAAGCGCGTCAGTCGCAAAAAGGTTGATGCTGTAACTGATACTGCGCCCGTGACAGAGCCGGTTTCGGAAGAAGCGCCAGCACCAGCACCAGCACCTGCTGCAGTGCCCGTCGAAGCTGAAGCCGCCCCGGCCAAGCCAAAGCGTGCGCCGCGCAAAAAGAAAGCTGACGTGGAAGCAGACGCCGTTCCAGCAGCCGAACCGGTTGCTGAAGCTGCCCCTGCTGAGGCCGAAGCTGAAACGGAAGCCGCTCCAGCCAAGCCGAAGCGTGCACCGCGCAAGAAAAAGGCTGACGCTGTTGCATCTGACGCAGCGCCTGCCGAAACGGTCAGTGCCGAAGCGCCCGTGGCAGAGCCTGCCGAACCGGAAACTCCTGCAGCGCCACCGCGGCGCGGTTGGTGGCAGCGCACTTTCGGTGAATAACCGCCGCTAGCTTGCTCAACAAAAAGGCCCCCGTCGGACAACCGGCGGGGGCCTTTTCTCTGGCCTTCATAATTTACTTTGACGCAGCCGCCGTTGAAAGGGATCCGAGCAGAGACCTAACCCGCCTTGATCGCAGTACCCCATTCCATCCAGGCCGCCCATTTCGGCATCTTCGGCATATACTGGTGCCCCGGATGCTCGATCTGGAAACCCGCTGCGATCATGGGCTTGGTCACCGCGCGCGCCAAATGGCAACCGCCCATCATGGGCTTCCAAAGAGGCTCGATCCTTCGCTGCCAGCGTTCCACGTTTGCCTCCGGGCTTAGGCCATGCTCCAGAAACAGCAATTGGCCACCGCGCCGCAAGATACGCCGCAATTCGCTCAAAACTTTGTCCGGATCTTGCACAGAACACAGCGTATATGTGCAGACAACCGTATCAAAGCTCTCGTCCGTAAACGGAATATCTTCGCCAACGCCTTGGCGAATATCGGCCTTCCAACCCTTTTGCACCGCAGCTTCGCGCGCATAATCCAGCAGCTTTCCCGACGGATCGATCCCGGCAAACGCAGTAACGCGGGCTGAATCGTAAAACTGTTGGTTCAGCCCGCCACCACAACCGATTTCGAACACCCGCCCTTGCGCACGCGGAACGACTCCGGCGCGAAGCTCCATGATGCCGGGTGAAGCGCATGCGCACTTGATCAAGCGCGGCACCACCTGCGTTTCCCAAAAACCCCTTACGCCCATCACACCCCCCTTTTGTTTCTTGACTATGGTTGCTCCGGCGCTTCGCAGCACGCAATCCCTCACCTTCCAAAACGAAGCTGCATTTCGCCTCGTAAAACGCAGCGTCCACTAATGCATGACCACAGGTCTGCGCGAATGACGTATTGCTCGCGAGTTGCTAATGGTGACCAAAGGCAACAACATCACCGGCGGGGGCATTCTGGAACAGAGCGAACACAAGCTTGAAGCATCGCTTCACGCCCGCCACGTTGCGATGATCGCCATTGGTGGAATAATCGGCGCAGGCCTGTTTGTCGGATCGTCCACGTCGATCGTCCAGATCGGTCCGGCAGTTGTCGTCAGTTATGGCCTGGCCGGACTGGTGATCCTGATGATCATGCGCATGCTAAGTGAAATGGCGATGCTACACCCCGGTGCAGGCTCTTTCACGGAACTGATTCGCATGGCATTGGGGCCTCTTGCAGGCTTTGTTTCGGGCTGGCTCTATTGGTATTTCTGGGTGATTGTCGTCGCGATTGAGGCAATCGCTGGCGCTGTAATCCTTGAGCTTTGGCTTCCGTTCGAAGTCTGGCAAATCGGCTCGGTTCTGCTTGCCATCATGACCGTGGTGAATCTGTTTTCCGCCCGGTCCTACGGCGAATTCGAATTCTGGCTCTCCACAGCCAAAGTGATCGCTATTCTGGGCTTTATCGCCATAGCCGGACTTTGGGCTTTTGGCGTCACCTCTCCGGACGGCAATACTTTTGCCAATCTCACCGCGCACGGTGGCTTTGCACCCAAAGGTTGGGGAGCAGTCATTGGCGGGGTCACGTCAGTAATCTTTGCCTTGTGCGGCGCTGAAATCGCCACTGTAGCGGCGGCAGAATCCCACGCCCCTGCAAAGACCATCGCTCGGATGACCGGATCGGTCGCTCTGCGCATCCTGCTGTTTTATGTAGTCTCGCTCATCCTGATAGTTGCCGTTCAACCGTGGAACACCGTTGTCGCGGGCGAATCGCCTTTCGCCAGTTCACTCGGACTTATGGGCATTCCCTTTGCTGCAACGATCATGAATGCCGTTGTCCTCGTCGCAGTGCTGTCGTGCCTCAACTCGGGTCTTTACGTTACTTCGCGGGCCTTGTTCGGCCTGGCCCGCCATGGTGATGCACCGCAAAGCCTGATCCGGTTGAACAAGCGCAAGGTCCCCGCCCGCGCAACCCTTATCGCCAGCCTGTTCGGATATGGCGCAATGGCTGCTTCCATCCTTTCGCCCCAAGGCGTCTTCAGTTTTCTTGTCAGTGCATCCGGCGCGCTGATGCTGATCATTTACCTGATGGTTTGCCTGGCACAGGTGCGCATGCGCAAAAAGGTTGAAGCAACCGCCCCTGAAACCCTGACTTTGCGCATGTGGCTCTTTCCGGGCCTCAGTTATGCAACCATTGCGGCCATCGTCGTAGTTCTGGTCGCCATGGCGTTCGTGCCGGACTTGCGTCCGCAAGCCATAGCCAGCGCGGCAACTGTCGCCATCGTCACTACTGCATGGGCCATCTTGCGCCGCCCCCGCCTGAAAGGAAAGCCATGAAACCTGCACGCATGCTTGCCATCGCTCTTGCGGCGCTCCCCTTCCCTGCTCTGCCATTGCTGGCAATGGAAGCCCCTGCCGTGGCGGACCTTCTGTTTATCAATGGCAAAGTCATCACCGTCGACAAGGACTTCTCCATCCGCTCCACCGTTGCGGTTAAAGACGGGAAAATCGCGGCGGTTGGCGGTCCCGAACTTGCCAAAGACTGGCAGGCAGCACGCACCATTGACCTCAAAGGCCGCACCCTGATGCCCGGCTTCATCGATGCACACTTGCACATGAAGGGGCTTTCGCATCGTTCGATCGAACCGGACAAAGCCGGATCCATTGCCGAACTCGGTGCCATGGTAATCGCCAAGGCAAATGAACTTGGCCCGGGCGAATGGGTTGCCGGAACGGGATGGGATGAGGCGCTTCTGGCTGAAAAACGCAACCCGACCCGTGCCGATCTTGACAGAATTGCACCCAAGAACCCGGTCGTACTGGTTCGTGCCGGCGCGCACAGTGCTGTTGCCAATTCCCTTGCGCTGAAAATTGCCGGAATTGATGCCAGAACGCCTGATCCCGAAGGCGGCTTGATTGAACGTGGCCCCGACGGTCAGCCAACCGGGATCATCCGCGAACGCACCGATCTGGTGCTGAAATATGTTCCTGCCGACAGCCCCGCACAGATGCGCCCCAGCTATGTACGTGCGCTCAAAGACCTGCTGCGCCTTGGCATTACCAGTTACATGGAGGCTTGGACCACCATCGACGATGAACCTGTCGATCGTGGCGGTATTGCAGGCGGCGGCGGCAATGCCGTACGCGGCCACACCTTCAAACAACTCGCTGCGATTTATGCAGATGAAGGTGAAACTCTGCCACGCGGCACGCTTTACATCATGTATCCCGGCGCTGAACGTCTGCGCAAATTCCCTCACCATACCGGCTTTGGCGATGATCGGCTGAAGCTCGGCCCTATCGGCGAAAGCGCTTATGATGGCGGCTTTACCGGCCCTACCGCACGAACATCCAAAGATTACAAAGGCCAACCCGGCTTTCGCGGCACCACCTTCATGTCCGAAAGCGCGCTCAACGAAATGGTCGCAACGTCGGCCTCGCTCGGCTGGCAACTGGGCATTCACGCCATTGGTGACGAAGCGATTGATACTGTAGCCAAGGCCTACCACACCGCGCTGACGGCAAGCCCGAAACAGGACCACCGCTGGTTCATCTCTCACTTCACCATGCTGCCAACCGAACAGACCATGAAGACCATGGCATCTGACGGCATCTGGACCACTGCGCAGCCCAACTTCACCTATAACCTTGAAGGACGCTATCTATCGGTGCTGGATGGCGAACGGCTGGATCACATCAATCCCATGGCCACGCCCATCGCCCAAGGCGTGAACGTGGTGATGAGCAGTGACAACCTCCCCATCGGGCCAATGGTCGGCCTATACTCGGCCATAACCCGCAAAGGAATGAACGGCCACCAGTTCGCGCTTTCCGAAGCCATCAGTCGTGAAGACGCGATCCGGCTCTACACGGCCAAAGCTGCCGCTGTTGCTTTCGACGAAGCCAAGAAAGGCACGATCGAACCCGGCAAATTCGCAGACCTGATCGTACTCGACAAAGATCCGCTCACCGTTCCGGTGGAACTGCTTTTGCAGACGAAGGTTGATCAGACTTACGTTGATGGCAAATTGGTGTGGAACAGGACGGGCGATTAGCTCCGTACTGCAGCGCCCTGCCAGAATGGACCGATGCGCATCATACAACCCGCGTTGCATATCCTTTTGCTGTCCAGATGATGGTGTCGCGGTAAGGAGCGCGAAAGTACCAACTGGCCGGAAGGATCGTCCGAAACTCCTGCGCACCACTGCCTCAGGAAAATGTAAACTGCGCAAACATTATTCAGCTTTCCCCAACAAAGCCTGAACAGCCACAACCCCGACCAATGTGCACGCCGCTCCCCCTTGCTCCACGCGCTGCAATTGCTAAGGACGACTCACAGACGCATTTCTCGCACGCGCAACACAGGACATGACGATGGCGACTTTTTCGCTTCCGAAGAACTCCAAGATCACCGGCAAGGCTCGCCATCACGCGGCGCCCACGCAAGGAAAGGTCCGCAAGTTCAAGGTTTATCGTTACGATCCAGACAGTGGCCAGAACCCGCGTTACGATACTTTTGAAATCGATCTTGAACAGTGCGGCCCCATGGTGCTCGACGCGCTGATCAAGATGAAAAGCGAACAAGACCCGACGCTTACCTTCCGCCGTTCCTGCCGCGAAGGTATCTGCGGTTCTTGCGCCATGAACATGAATGGCCGCAATGGCCTGGCATGCACAACCGCGATTGAAGACCTTTCGGGCGAAGTGCGCATCACCCCGCTGCCGCACATGGAAGTGATCAAGGATCTCGTCCCTGATTTCACCCACTTTTACGCGCAATACGCCTCGATTCGTCCTTGGCTGCAGACCGTAACGCCAACGCCATCGGGCAAGGAACGCCTGCAGTCGCCTGAACAGCGTGAACAGCTTGATGGCCTTTACGAATGCATCCTGTGCGCAGGCTGCAGCACTTCGTGCCCAAGCTACTGGTGGAACTCCGATAAGTTCCTTGGCCCCGCCATCTTGCTCCAAGCCTACCGCTGGCTGGCTGATAGCCGCGACGAAATGACTGGCGAACGCCTTGACGAGTTGGAAGATCCGTTCCGCCTCTAGCGCTGCCACACCATCATGAACTGTGCCAACGTGTGCCCCAAGGGCCTTTCACCTGCCCGCGCAATCGCCGAAATCAAGAAGATGCAGGCTGAACGCCTCGTCTGATACCGTGGTAGATCAAGCATTTCGATATGAACCAGCCGTGGATCACCCCGGCTGGTTCACTTGGGATCTGGTTGACCAGACCCGCTTCAACACCCAGACCATGGGCGAGATGATAACCCGCATCGAAACGCGGGCAGATGGTGGGAAAGCCGCACGACTGCGGATGTTCCCCGAACATCGGCATTCCAACTTGCTCGCTGCGGTCCACGGCGGCATCACTCTGGCCCTCATCGACATTTCCTTGTTTGCAGCCATGCGTACACTGACTGACGGTGACGCGGCGGGATCGGTTACGCTGGATCTGGCGACACAATTTATCGGCGCTGGCCAAATTGGCGATCCACTCGATGCGGTGGTCGAAGTGCTTCGTGAAACAGGCCGCCTTGTATTTCTGCGCGGGCTTGTTGAACAAGGGGACAACACCATCGCTGCGTTCAATGGTACCATTCGCAAGCCGACTAAGCGATGAGCCGCGTTCTCGATCGCTATAACGAACTGGTTTCGGCCGGGGAATTGAAGCCTGATCCCGAACAGGCTGCGGCTGCTGCAAAGCTTGATGCTCTGCAGCATGAACTTGAACTTCCGGCACCAGCGACAAGCTTCTTGGGAAAGCTTCTTGGCCGCAAAGCCGCACCGCAGGCCCGCGGCATCTACATGTGGGGCGGAGTCGGTCGCGGTAAATCCATGCTGATGGATCTGTTTCATGACAACCTGAACATCACCGCCAAGCGTCGCGCACACTTTCATGAGTTCATGCTCGACATTCATGCCCGCCTGCGCGAGGAACGCAAAAAGGAAAGCGGCGATCCGATCCTGCCAGTCGCTGCGGCAATCGCGTCCGAAACGCGAGTGCTGTGCTTTGACGAAATGGTAGTCAACAACAGCGCCGACGCAATGATCATGAGCCGGCTTTTCACCGCACTGATGGTTGAAGGCGGCGTGACAATCATAACGACGTCGAATCGGGCGCCGGCCGATCTTTACAAGAATGGCCTCAATCGTGAGCATTTTTTGCCATTCATCGGCCTGGTCGAAAGCCGACTCGACGTAATCACGCTCAACGGCCCGACCGATTACCGGCTTGAGCGCATGCAGGGCGTTGGCACATGGCACGTGCCTGTTGGCCCTGAATCAACGGAAAAAGTGCGCGAAGCGTTCTTCCGGCTGACAGATTACCCCCCGGAAGACAGTGAACACGTTCCAAGCGCCGAGCTCGATCTGGGGGGTGGGCGGACCCTGCATGTTCCAAAAAGCCTGAAGGGCGTTGGCGTTTTCAGCTTCAAACGTGTGTGTGGAGAAGCCCGCGGTGCCGCCGATTATCTGGCGATCGCACGCCATTTCCACACTGCAATCGTGGTTGCCATCCCGCGCCTCGGACCGGAACTGCGCAATGAAACCGCACGCTTCATCACGCTGATCGACGCGCTTTACGAGCACAAGGTAAAGCTGATCGCCACCGCCGACGCAGAGGCTGCAGAACTTTATGATTCGAGCCAAAAAGGCAATGACGAGGGGCGGTTCATGTTTGACCGCAC
>JADYXV010000182.1 GCA_020853995.1 Novosphingobium sp. | reverse complement strand
GGCCGATAACCTGAACCAGACCACGACGGTTGTGAACGGGGCCACGGTTACGACCACGACGAACAGCGGGGCAAGCGATCTTCTGACCCAGAACGCGGCAAGCAAAGTACTCGCAGCGCGCGGGGCCTATTCGGGCTTTTTGACCGAGTTGAGCAAGGACACCTATCTGGGTGCGATCATCAACGCGGTACAGACGGACCGCAATTCCAATATCCTTTCCACACCGCACATTACCACGAATAATAATGTACCGGCATCAATCCTGTTCGGTCAGGAAATTCCGGTTTCAACAGGTGAAGCGCTTTCCGGCGGCAACTTCAACGACACGTTCCGCACCGTCACGCGCCAGAATGTCGGCATCGAACTGGATGTCACGCCGCAAATCAATGCGGGCAACATGATCCGGCTGGATTTGCGCCAGGAGGTTTCGTCCGTGGCAGGCCCTGTTGCGCGCGGATCTAGCGATCTGATCGTCAACAAGCGCGAGATCAAAACGACGGTTACCGTTGGTGACCGCGAGATTGTGGCGCTGGGCGGGTTGCTTGACGACAACGAAAGCCGCACGCTGCAAAAAGTGCCGTTTCTGGGCGATATTCCGCTGCTTGGGGAAATGTTCAAATCGCGCGGGCGCAGCCGGGTCAAGACCAACCTGATGGTGTTCATCCGCCCGACAATCTTGCGCAATGCCAATGACCGGGCGATTTTGGCATCGCGGCGTTATGGGATCATACGTGATGCCCAGATCAACTTTGATCCCAAGCGCGAGCCGGGGATCGATGAACTGATCGTCGATTATATGGGGGCCACTTTGCCTGTCGCGCCACAACCGGAAGTGGCAGCGCTGGGGGCAGGTGACACGGTTATCAGGCCGCGCCCTGCCATCAAGCCTCTGGAGCAAGTCGAGCTTCCGCCGAGCAGCGCGCAGAACTGATCCCATGGACGCAGCGCAGGACATTGATGGCACGGATGCAACGGAGATGGCGGGGGCAATGACGGTTGCCATGCCGGACGCTGTCCCTGCGGTGCCTTATGTCTATGCGCGCGATCACGGTTTCATGGTTGAGGGCGAGGCCGACGGTGCCGTGGCGTTGGTCATGCGCGAAGGTGCAGACCCGCTGGGCCTGCTGGAACTGCGCCGTGTTCTGGGCCGGCCATTGGTCACGCGCAAAGTCACAGCGGGTGAGTTTGAAAAGCTGCTGGCCGAGATTTATGCTCAGGCCGGTGCCGCGCAAGTGGTGGGCGACATGGGCATTGCGGGCGACGGGCTGGACCCGCTTGCGATGGGTCTGCCGACTGCCGAAGACTTGCTGGATAGCGCTGATGATGCGCCAGCCATCCGCCTGATCAACGGGTTGATTGCAGAGAGCCTGCGTCAGGGCGTGTCCGACATTCATATCGAGCCCTATGAAACCGCGCTGGTGGTGCGGATGCGCGTCGATGGCGTGTTGACCGAAAAGCTGCGGATGCCACCGCATGTGGCGCCGGTGCTGGTCAGCCGCATCAAGGTTATGGCGCGGCTGGACATTGCCGAGCGGCGGATGCCGCAGGACGGGCGCATTTCGCTCAGCCTTGGCGGAAAGCTGGTGGATGTGCGCGTTTCCACCTTGCCCAACCGAGCGGGCGAGCGGGTGGTGATGCGTCTGCTGGACAAAGAGAATGCAGGGATCGGACTGGTCCAGCTTGGCCTTGATCCAAAAGCCGAAGACACATTACGCCGCGCTTTGGCCGAACCCAACGGGATCGTGCTGGTGACCGGGCCAACAGGGTCTGGCAAGACAACCACGCTTTATGCCGCGCTGCGCGGGTTGAATGATGGTGCGCGCAACATTCTGACGGTGGAAGACCCTGTGGAATATGCTGTGGATGGCGTGGGCCAAACGCAGGTCAATTCCAAGGTCGGGCTGACATTTGCAGCGGGCCTTCGCGCGATCCTGCGCCAGGATCCGGACGTGGTGATGATCGGCGAAATCCGTGACCGTGAAACGGCGGACATTGCTGTTCAGGCCTCGCTCACCGGTCACCTCGTGCTGTCGACAGTTCACACCAACGATGCGGCAGGCGCGATTACGCGGATGCGCGACATGGGCGTTGAGCCGTTTCTGCTGGCTTCTACCTTGCGCGCGGTCATCGCACAGCGGCTGGTGCGGCGCCTGTGTCCGCATTGCCGCGAAGAACGGGTGCTGGACGCGGGTATGGCCGAAGTGCTGGGCATGAAGGCGGGACGCACGGTACACACTGCCAAAGGCTGCGACGAATGCGGACAAACGGGCTATTCCGGCCGTGTTGGCGTGTTCGAGGCGGTGCGGGTGGATGACGTGATCCGCCAGATGATCCACGACAATGCGGATGAGGCAGCGATTGCGCGCCATGCTTTTGCAGATTCACCCACATTGACCAAAGCCGTTCGCCGGATGGTCAAGGATGGCGTCACCAGCCCTGAAGAGGCCGCGCGCATCATGCGGCGGGACGGGGCCTGATGGCGCGCTTTGCCTATCACGCGATTGATCCCAAGGGCATCCAGCGGCGCGGCGCGATTGAAGCGCCGGGTGAAGCCGAGGCGCGCGAAAAGCTGGCCGCGCGCCAGTGGTTTGTGGTCAGCATTGCGCCCGATGCGGCAGCATCTGCCCGCCGGGCGGCGGTATCGACCAGCGGCATCGCCCTGTTTGCTAACAAGCTTTCGGCCAAGCAACTGGCGCTGTTCACCCGCCAGCTTTCGTCGCTGATGGTGGTCAGCCCGCTGGAAGAAACCCTGCGCACTATTTCGCGCCAGACCGAAAAGCCCAAGGCGCAGGCGATCTTGACCAATGTCCATGCCGGCGTGGTGGAGGGTTTGCCCTTGGCCGAGGCCATGCGGCGCGAAGAACCCAGCTTCCCGCCGATTTACCGTGCGATGGTGGCTGCGGGTGAGAATTCTGGCAGTCTGCCCGCAATCGCTGACCGTTTGGCCGATATGCTGGAAAAGCAGGCGCAAGTGCGTGGCAAGATCATTGCGGCGCTGGCCTATCCGATCGTGCTTTCGCTGGTGGCGATTGGCGTGGTGACAGGGCTGATGATTTCGGTGGTTCCGCGCGTGGTTGAGCAGTTCGACAATGCCAGCCGCCAGTTACCGATGCTGACGCGGGTAGTGATCGGGATATCCCAGTTTCTCAGCACATGGTGGTGGGCCTTGCTGGCGTTGATGGCCTTGGCGGTCGCCGGCTTCATCCGCGCCTTGCGCAATCCTGTGTTCAAACTCCGTGTCGACACAACCCTGTTGCGCATACCGTTCATCGGCAAACTGATCCGTGATGTCCACGCAGCTTCTCTGGCGCGCACGTTGGCGACCATGATCGAGGCGCGGTTGCCGCTGGTGGATGGCTTGCGCCTGGCAACGCGTACCGTTTCCAACGCGGTGCAGGCGCAATCCCTGGCAGGGATCAGCGAGAAAGTGCGGGCGGGCGGATCGCTTTCCACGGCCCTGCGCGAGGCCGGGACTTTTCCGCCACTGCTGGTCTATCTTGCGGCCAGTGGTGAGGCCGCGGGGCAATTGGGCGTTATGCTGGAACGCGCCGCCGATTATCTTGAACGTGAATTCGAAGCCTTTACCGCTGCTGCCATGGCGCTGCTTGAACCTGCGATCATCGTGGTGATGGGCACGGCGGTGGCGCTGATCATCCTTGCGATTCTGCTGCCGATCTTGCAGCTCCAGAACCTGACGGGCCTGTGAAATGACTGATTGCGACATGACTGAAATCGAAACCACCCAAACCCCGAAGCCTCCGGCCAAACGCCGCCGCAACGGCTTCAGCCTTGTCGAATTGATGGTCGTAATATTCATCATTGGCCTGCTTGCCACGGTGGTCTTGATCAACGTTTTGCCCAGTCAGGACAAGGCGATGGTGGTTAAAGCGCGGTCCGACATCGCCACGCTGGAACAGGGCATGGAAATGTTCCGCCTCGACATGGCAAGTTACCCCGGTCAGGGCGAAGGGCTTGGCGCTTTGCGCACACCGCCAGCCAACCTTGCCATGCCGCAGAATTACCGTTCGGGTGGTTATATCAAGGATTTGCCGACTGACCCATGGGGCCGCCCGTACCAATATCAGGTGCCGGGCCGTGATGGTCGTCCGTTCGACATCTTCTCGCTTGGTGCCGATGGCCAGCCCGGCGGGGAAGAACTGAACGCCGATATCTACGCCGGGCAGAACTGACCCTAGCCGATGGTTTCCCCCACGCATTCTCCGGACGGATTGATCGTCCTGCTGCCTGCACAGCCGGGTGATTCCTGGCATTGGTGGCGGGTTGAAAGCGGTGCTGTTGGAGCGAGCCACGCATTTGACGCCGGATCCGGGGCAGCGCCGTGGGGCGAAATAGGCGCTGTAACCGCCTTGGTCCCGCCGGCAGATGCACCTGTACGCGACGGGCCGATGCCCGACATGCCTGTGTTGCAAGCCTTGGCCGCCGAACGGATGGGCCTGATGCAGGGCGGTTTGCAGGCTGTGGGACGGCATGTTGCTGTTGCAGAAGACGCCGGTCGGGTGCTGTCTTGCAGCGTATCGGCAGCGCAGATGGACCGCTGGATGGTTGCGCTGGCCGAGCTAGGGCTTGATCCCGATGCGTTGATCCCCGCAAGCCTTGTCCTGCCCCGCGCCGACGATGCGCTGGTTCTGGCAGATCTGGGTGGGCAATTGCTGGCGCGCACCACGCAGGCCGCTTTTGCGGGCGAAGCCGCGCTGGTCGAGGCACTTGCGGATGATCTGACGCAGGTTGCGCTGAATGAAAGCCAGATTGCGCGGCTTTTGGCGGTTGTTCATGCCAATCCACCGCTGAATTTGCGTCAGGGTGCCTATGGCCCGCGCCGGGTTTCGGTGTTCCGGGTGGGGAACTGGCTGGGCTTGTTGCGGATGGCTGGGGTTGCGGCCTTGCTGGCGTTGGTGCTGATGCTGGTATGGGCGATCAAGTGGAACATCGACAGCTCGGCGCAGGAAACTGCTGCGCTGCAACAGGTGCAGGCACGATTCCCCGCAGCAACCGATCTGGATAGCGCCGAACGCCTGCTCAATGCCGAACTCGCCAAGCGTGGGCAAGGCGGGGCGAGTTTCGGTGCTACGGCCGCTGCCCTGCTTGAAACGATCCGGCCGGTCCCGACGGTGCGCTTGCGCGATCTGGGCTATAGCGCCGATGGTACGCTGCGCTTTACGGTGGCAGCACCACGGGCTGAAGATGTGAATACAGTACTGATTTCGTTGCAGAACCAAGGTTGGAAAGTGACGGTTCCACCAGCACTGGCGCCGGATCCCACCGGCGCGACCGTCGCGGCCATTACGTTGAGGGCGCCATGATGGGCCGGGTTAGCGCATGGTACATCGGCCTGACAACGCGCGAGCGCACGCTGGTAAGCGTTGCTGGCGTACTGATGGGGCTCGTGGTGCTGGTTTACGGCATTATCCTGCCCGTTGGCGCGGCTTTGGATGACGCGGCGGTGCGGCACCGCCTTGCGACAGAGCGCGCCGGACGCATTGCGGCACAAATGGATGAGTTGAAATCTGCACCGCGTGCCAAAACCACGGCATTGGCGGGGCCGGTTGAGCAACTGGCTGGCGCCAGCGCGCAAGATGCAGGTTTCGTGGTTCAATCCAACCAGCGGCGCGGATCCGATGCGGCGGTTATCGTGATCCCGACCGCGCGGCCATCGGCGGCCTTGGCCTGGATCGACGGTCTTTCGGCGCAAGGATTGGCGGTTGAACAATTGACGATGACACCCGCGCCCGACGGTACGGTTTCGGTCAACATTACCGTGCGGCGGAGCGGATCGTGATCGGGCGCTGGATCTTCGTGCGCGAACGCGCGCTGTCGCGGCGTGGCTGTCTGGCGCTGGCCGGTTTGACCGGAGTTGGCCTGATTGCGCTTTTGCCTTTACGGGTTGCTGTGGGTTTGGCCGCGCCTGACAATGTTACCGCACGGAGCATCGAAGGGTCGATGTGGGACGGGCGGATCGGCGATTTGCGCGTTGGGCCGCTGCCGCTGGGCACGCTCGATGCAGGGATGAACCCGCTGGCTTTGCTGATGGGCCGGGCAGAATTCGACCTGCGCCGTGACGGTGCGGCTCCCTTTGCCGCAGTCGCATTGGCCAGCGGAAACGACGTGCGACTTTCGGGAGTGAACGGCGGGGTTGCTTTGCCTGATGGGCTTGGCGGGTTGCCCGTCACGGCGCTGACATTCGCCGATTTTTCCGTCCGCATGACAGACGGGAAATGCGCAGATGCCCAAGGCACGGTGGGCATGTCGCTTGCTTCGCCGGGGCCGTTGTTGCCCGATGCTGTCAGTCTTTCCGGCAAAGCGCGCTGCGAGGGCGGGTCGCTGGTCGTGCCCATGCAAGGTGCCGGTGGCATGGAGCGACTGACGTTGAAGATTGCAGGCAGCGGGCGCTGGCAGGCGGATCTGGTGCTGACGGGATTGCCACCGGAGGCCAGCGGCCCGCTTATGCAAGGTGGCTTTACCGCCCGCCCCGGTGGCATCGGCATCGGGACGAGCGGGCAATTCTAAGGCGCCGGGCGTTGGAGCGTTAGGCCATCGTCTGCGTCAGGAACCAGACGCGTTGTTCGGCCTGGTCGGTCCAATCGTCAGCAAGGCCTTCGGTGGCATTGTCACCTGCCTCGGTTGCCGCGTCTTTTACGGCCCGGATGGCTTTGACCAGCGCGGCGTTATCGTCACGCAGGGCT
>JADYXV010000181.1 GCA_020853995.1 Novosphingobium sp. | reverse complement strand
GGCCCTGCAACCGTCTCGCTAATCGCCTTGCCGCGCACAGATTGCCCCGCCGCATGTACCGCCTCGCGGTCGCCCGAAATCAGGTAATGCCAATCGGGCAGGGGATCACCATCTGCCCGCAAGCGGTAAGCACAAGTATCTGGCAACCAAGGTAAATCCCGCGCCAGCTTAGGCGTCAGCCGCAGGCAATCGGGCACATAGACGCGGCGATGCTTGTAATCGCTGCATCGCCCGGTCTTCAAATCCAGCAGGCGGCAAGAAACGTTGGTGTGATAAACCTCGCCGGTGTTATCATCTTCCAGCTTGTGCAGGCAGCACTTACCGCACCCGTCGCACAGGGCTTCCCACTGTTCGCGGTTGAGCGTCTCGATCGGACGTTTCCAGAACTCGTTTGCGCTCATCGCGTTGTTAATGCACCCATTTTGCAAGATCAGCCGCCACGGCCTGCGCATCCTTCTCGGCAGGCAGCAGGGCAATCGGCTCACCCTTCGGCCCCATCAGATAGGCCGCGCGGCTGTGGTCCATCAGATAATCCTTGGGCGCCCCGCCATCGCGTTTGCCAAAAAACACCGCCCACTGCTTGGCCACGGCCGCAATCTGTTCGGGCGATCCCGTCAGACCTACCAATGACGGCCCGAAGTTTGCGGCATATTTCCCCACAACTTCGGGTGTGTCGCGCGCCGGATCAATCGTGATGAAGATCGGCTGCACTTTTGCTGCAGCCTCGGCATGATCCTTGGCAAACAGCTTCAGTCCTTGCGCGATGTTCTGCAAATCGAGCGGGCAAACGTCGGGACAAAACGTGTAGCCGAAATAGACGATGCGATATTTCCCATTGAAATCAGTATAGCGGACCGGCTTTCCGTCCTTGCCTGTCAGCGTGAAGTCCCCGCCGATCGCAGCGCCTTCCAGCGGCGGGCTTTCGCTTGGCGCTCCCCCGCCACATGCAGAAAGCGCGAAAGTGCAGGTTGCCGCAAGGGCTGTGAAAAGGGATCGGAGGTTGTGGGCCATAGCGTGGCGGTTCATGCTCTGCTAACCGTGTGCTTGCAAGAGGCTAGTCCGTCTTGTCCAACAGGGCATGGGCTTGCAACAGGAGGAATTGATGCTGTCGATCATGCGCAGGCCACTGGCCATTCTGGCGGTCCTGCTTGCCGCTGCGATTTCTATCCCTGCGCAGGCCCAGTTTTCCGACAGTTACAAGTTCCTTGAAGCGGTCCGAAAAAAGGAAGGCGATAAAGTGACCGAGGCTTTGAACGAGCCCGGCACCCAGATTATCAACACCAAGGATTACACCACCGGACAATCTGCGCTGCACATCGTGGTAGCGCGTCGTGATCTGGTGTGGATTCAATTCCTTATCGCCAAGGGCGCGAACGTGAACGTGCGTGATAACAAGGGCATGTCGCCTCTGGTCCAGGCTTGCGAGCTTGGCTTTATCGAAGGCGTTGATGAACTGATCAAATCTGGCGCGCGGGTGGAAGATGCCAACAACACCGGTGAAACCCCGCTGATCAGCGCCGTTCACCGCCGCGATCTGGCGCTGGTTCGCCTGTTGATCAAAGCGGGTGCGAATCCGGACAGGCCTGACAATTCGGGCCGGTCCGCGCGCGATTATGCGGAACTTGAAGGCAAAACCAGCGCGGTGTTCGGCGAAATCGAACGCGCTTCGAAAGAGGCAAAGGGCGCTGGACCCAAGAAGACCTACGGCCCCTCCTTCTGATTTTGGCACACTGATATGACTGATGATCAAAGCCTTGATGCGCTTCGCCTCCGTCTCGCTCCTGCCATCGCCGAAGCGGCGGTGTTTGATGGCTGGACCGATGCTGCCATAGCCGCAGCGGCGGCATCAGAAGGGGTTGATCCCGCCCTCGCCGGTTTTGCCTTTGATGGCGGGGCGATGGCGATGATCACAGCGTGGATCGCCCGTATCGATGCCGACATGGCCGAACAACTGCCGCAAGTGCAGCTTTCCAACCTGCCGATCCGCGAACGCATCCGCCGTCTTGTGCAATTCCGGCTTGATGCGCAGCTTGGCAAGGAAGAAGCGCTGCGCCGCGCCTTGGCGATCATGGCCATGCCGCAAAACGTGGCCGTGGCAGCTCGCCTCGGCTGGTCCAGCGCCGATAAGATGTGGCGTCTGGCAGGCGATACCGCCACTGATTACAACCACTATACCAAGCGTCTGACTTTGGGCGCTATTTATGCCGCTACGCTATCGGTTTTTGCCAATGATAGTAGCGAAGATCACGCCGACGCCCGCGCCTTTCTTGATCGCCGGATCGATGGCGTGATGAAGTTTGAAAAGGTGAAGGCCAAGTGGACCAAGCGAAGCGATGAAGAGACGTTTTCGTTTACGCGGCTGCTCGGGCGGTTGCGCTACCCTGCTGCGTGAATGCAAAGTCATTTTTGATCTAGAGCAATTCTATTGCGAATGACTTGCAAAGTCGCTCGCGCTATGGCAGCGCAAGGGCGTGACACTTGATCAACTTCCCCTTGGCACGCCCGCGCGAATCGCGTCGGTCGACTGGTCCACGCTCGTTGCTGAAGAAGCGCAGCGATTGCAGGCACTTGGCCTTGATGCAGGTGCGCGGGTGACGCTGGCCTATCGCGGGGTGTTCGCAGGGCGTGATCCGCTTGCTGTGGAGATTGGCCGCATGACGGTTGCGCTGCGTCGCGTGCATGCCCGCGCAATGACTGTTGAGCCTATCATAGAAACGGCCCGCGCATGAGCCGGATGCCAATTGTCGCAGCTCTAGTTGGCAACCCCAATGCAGGCAAAAGTGCGCTTTTCAATGCGTTGACGGGCGCGCGCCAGAAGATTGCCAATTATCCCGGTGTTACCGTTGAACGCAAAGCGGGCCGGTTGATTTTGCCAACGGGCGAACCGGTGGAACTGGTCGATCTGCCGGGATCCTATGGTTTGGGTTCAACCAGCCCGGATGAAGAAGTGACCCGCAAGGTCATCATGGGGGAACAGACCGGCCAGGCGCAGCCCGATGTGATCGTGCTGGTGCTCGATAGCTCGAACCTCGAACAGCATCTTGTTTTTGCCCAAGAAGTGATCGAACTGGGCCGGCCAACCGTAGTTGCGCTCAACATGGTCGATCTGGCAGAGCGCGACGGTCTGGTGATTGATCCCGCCGCGTTGCAAGCCGCGCTGGGTGTACCTGTTGTCGCCACCGTTGCCGTACGCCGTCGCGGTCTGGCGGAGCTGGGCGCGGCAATCGGCGAGGCACGCGACCGGGCGCAAGCACACGAACTCACCCCGCGCCCGCATGTTACCTTGCCTGAACGGCGTATGCTCGCACACGAAATCGCCAATGCAGCGATCATTTCTGAAACGGCCAAACACCGCATCCATGCCAAGCTTGACAAGGCGCTGCTCCACCCGTGGGCAGGGCCGCCAATCCTGTTTGCGTTGCTGTTTGTGGTGTTTCAGGCGGTGTTTACATGGGCCACGCCCTTTGCCGATGGCCTTGAGGCGATAGTTGGCAGCCTCGGTGATCTGGTCAAGGCCACGCTTACCGATAGTCTGTTTCGTGATTTGATCACCGACGGGATCATCGCGGGCGTCGGATCGGTCGTGGTGTTCCTGCCGCAAATCGTGATCCTGTTCTTCTTCATCCTGACGATGGAGGCCACCGGGTACATGGCGCGTGCGGCCTTCCTGATGGACCGCATGATGGCCGGTGTGGGCCTGTCGGGCCGCAGCTTCATCCCGCTGCTCTCCAGCTTTGCCTGCGCCATTCCCGGCATCATGGCCACGCGTTCCATCACCGATCCCAAAGACCGGCTGACCACGATCCTGATCGCACCGATGATGACCTGTTCGGCTCGGTTGCCGGTCTATGCCGTGATCATCGCCGCGTTCATTCCGAATGATAAGGTCGGCCCCGGTATTGGCCTTCAAGGGTTGGTGCTGTTTGCGCTTTATGTGGCGGGAATTGTGGGCGCGATGCTGGTGGCACTGGTCTTGCGCCGTTCGGTAACCAAGGGCGCTGCGTCGGGGTTCATCATGGAATTGCCCAAATATCAGATGCCCACGGTCAAGGACCTCGCCATCGGTTTGTGGCAGCGCGTATGGATTTTCCTGCGCCGTGCAGGGACGATGATCTTCACCGTCACCATCGCGCTTTGGATTTTGCTCAACTTTCCGCGCGCCGAACCGGGGCAGGACCAGATCAATGCCTCGGTCGCCGGAACGCTCGCCAACGGCCTTGCCGTCGTGCTCGAACCCATCGGTTTCAACCGCGACATGAGCCTTGCGATCATCCCTGCCATGGCCGCGCGTGAAGTGGCGGTCAGCTCGCTAGCCACCACATATGCGGTTAGTGCCAGCGATGATGAGGACGCGCAGGCCATGGCGCTGGGCGATCAATTGAAGTCGCGTTGGACCTTGCCGATGGCGCTGTCGTTCCTCGCGTGGTTCGTATTTGCGCCGCAGTGCCTTTCGACTATCGCGGTTGCGCGGCGGGAAACCAATGGCTGGAAGTGGCCCGCGTTCATGCTCGCGTACCTGTTCGCGCTGGCTTACCTCGCGTCGTTCGCCACATTCTGGACCGCGACCGCTTTGGGGCTGGGGTAGCGCGCTCTGCCCTGTGGGAAATACGGTCGCCTGACTCGCGCCACCCCGCACCGATGCGCTAGGCAAGCGGTCAAATTCAAAGGGACATGATTCGATGGCAGGCAGCGTCAACAAGGTCATCATCGTTGGCAATTTGGGCCAGGACCCCGAGGTCAAGAGCTTCCAGAACGGCGGGCGCATCTGCAATCTGCGCATCGCCACCAGCGAAAGCTGGAAGGACAAGGCCACCGGCGAAAAGAAAGAGCGTACCGAATGGCATACAGTCGTGCTCCAGTCCGATGGGCTGGTCGGTGTGGCGGAACGATATCTGAAAAAGGGCAGCAAGGTCTATATCGAAGGCAGCCTGCGCACGCGCAAGTGGCAGGACCAGAGCGGCAATGACCGTTACAACACGGAAATCACCGTCGGCATGGGCGGCGGCGTGCTGACCATGCTTGATGGGGCGCCCGGTGCAGGCGGCGGTGGCGGTGGTGGCCGTTCAGGCGGCTACAACGAAGGCGGATCTTCGGGCGGTGGTTCGCGCGGCGGCAGTGGCGGCGGCTGGAATCAAGGCGGCGGTAGCGGTGGTTCGTCGGGCGGCTTTGGCGGCAGCGGCGCGCCCGCAGGCGGCGGTTTCGGCGATGATCTGGACGATGACATCCCGTTCTGATTGGCCGCAATGTCTCCCCTCCCGTTCACGGGAGGGGCGTGTTTACCCGCGGAATTCAAGTCCCTCGCGTATCCCCATACAAATGAATATGCAGCCGGTCGGTGAACCGCCAGCCACGCTCTAGCGCCTCTTCGGCCAACCAGCG
>JADYXV010000180.1 GCA_020853995.1 Novosphingobium sp. | reverse complement strand
TTTTGATTCCGGCGTGCGCGGCGGGCGCGCTTTGCTGGACCAGTCCAACCGGCCCACCGCCATTTTTGCATCAAACGATGATATGGCCGCAGGTGTTCTGGCCGTGGCGCATGATCGGGGCATCAATGTTCCGGCAGAGCTTTCTGTAGCCGGATTTGACGATACCACGCTGGCGCGCACGGTCTGGCCGCCGCTGACCACGATCCATCAGCCGATGATCGAATTGGCCCGCACGGCCACCGAAATCCTTATTGCAGGGGGCGATATCAATCACCGCCGCCTGCCCCACACTCTTATCGAGCGCGCATCTGTCGCGCCTCCAGCCAGGACAACTTCATGAGCCAATTGCCTTTGCCACCCAGTTTCCGTGCCCTTGGTTCCAGCGATATTGCCGTATCGCCCATCGCGTGGGGCATGTGGCGGCTTGCCGAAAACGGACGCAGCGCTGCCGATGCGGCCAAGCTGGTCCATGCGGTGCTGGATGCCGGGATCAACTTCCTTGATACCGCCGATATCTATGGCTTTGACGGCACAGGCGGCTTTGGCGATGCCGAAGCGCTGCTGGGCGAAGTGCTGGCAGCAGAGCCTGCCTTGCGGGACCGCATGGTGCTGGCCACCAAGGGCGGGATCGCGCCGCCGTTGCCTTATGACCAAAGCCCGGAATATCTGGCAAAGGCGATTGACGCATCGCTTTCACGCCTGAAGGTGGACAGCGTCGATCTGTGGCAGATCCACCGCCCGGATATTCTGGCGCACCCGCAAGAAGTGGCGCGCGCGCTGGAAAACGCGGTTTCAGCGGGCAAAATCCGCACGATTGGCGTTTCGAACTTCACCCTCCACCAGACTGCGGCGCTCAGCCACTTCCTGAACGTCAAGCTGGTGACGACGCAGCCGGAAATCAGCCCGCTGCGGATCACCTGCTTTGAAAACGGCGAACTCGATCAGGCGATGATGCTGGGCCTGACGCCGATGGCATGGTCGCCGCTGGGTGGTGGCCGTCTGGCCGATCCGCAGACGCCGGAAGAAATCGCCGTTGCGGCCGCGCTTGATGGGGTGGCGCAGGCGCAAGGCGTATCGCGCACGGTGGCGGCTTATTCGTGGTTGATGGCACATCCGGCGGGGATCATCCCGATCATCGGATCGCAACAGGCCGCGCGCATTGCCGAAGGCGTGGAAGCGCTGAAAGTCACATGGACGCGTGAAGATTGGTATGCCGTGCTGGTAGCAGCGCGGGGCGAGCGGCTGCCTTAAAGGCAGGCTAAAAGACCTGGCCCACGGCGTTTCGACGTGGGGCCAGACTGGTTCAATCAACGAACGGCACCGCACCTGCGGGAAGCCGGTGGATGTCTGTGTGTGCAGACTGAAGGAGAGGCATGATGGCCGAACAAAACTGTGAAATCGCCTGGTTTTCGGCGCTGTGCGACGATGACTATGAATTCCTCGGCGTTCCGGACAAGTACCTGCAATCAAGCTGGGAGCATTGCCGCAACATCGTGCTGCGCGCCGAAGAGGGCGGGTTTGACAATATCCTGCTGCCATCGGGCTACAGCCTCGGCCTTGATACCACGGCCTTTGCGGCGGCGGTGGCCACGCAAGTGCGCCGTATCAAGCTGCTGTGGGCAACGCGCATGGGCGAGGATTGGCCGCCGCAACTGGCGCGCCGGATTGCCACGCTGGACCGCATCCTTGGCCCCAATGCTGCGGGCACGGGCGGGCGTCTGAACGTGAACATCATTTCGTCCGACATGCCCGGCGAGACGATTGCCAGCGGTCCGCGCTATGCCCGCGCGACCGAGATCATGAAGATCGTGCGCACGCTGCTCAACGGGGAATCGCTCGATTTTCAGGGCGAGTTCTACAAGTTGAAGCTTGATCCGCCGCGCGTCGGCACGCTTTCGGGCAAGTGCCCCGCGTTCTATTTCGGCGGCCTGTCCCACGATGCCCGCGAATGTGCGGCAGAGGCGAGCGATGTCTATCTGATGTGGCCCGATACGATGGACAAAGTGCGCGAAACCATTGCCGACATGAAGGCGCGGGCCGCCAATTACGGCCGCACCTTGAAGTTCGGCTATCGCGCCCATGTGATCGTGCGCGAAACCGAGGACGAGGCGCGCGCCTATGCCGACCGGTTGCTGTCCAAGCTGGATGACGATGCGGGCAAGGCGATCCGCGAGAAGTCATTGGATGCCAAGAACTTTGGCGTGCAGCGCCAGCAGGAGCTGCGCGGGGCCGCCGATGGCGACGGCTTTGTGGAAGAGAACCTGTGGACCGGCATCGGGCGGGCGCGTTCGGGCTGTGGCGCGGCGATTGTCGGCACGCCGGATCAGGTTCTGGCCAAGCTGCGCGCCTATCAGGCAGAAGGCATCGAGGCGTTCATCCTGTCAGGCTATCCGCATGTGCAAGAAGCGGACATGTTTGCGCGCTATGTCCTGCCACACATCAAGCATGGTCCTTTGGACATTTAGGGCGATAGCCGGTTGATGGCACGAGACGTTGCGTAAACCCTCCCCGCTGCGACTAACGCTTGCTGCGCAAGCGCAAGTCTCGCTCCCCTCCCTTGAGGGAGGGGTTGGGGGTGGGTGCTCGGTGGCCGGGGTATTCTCACTAAGGCAAGACAACCGTGATGATTGAAGCCGTAGATCAGGAAGTATTTGACGTCGCCGTGATTGGCGGCGGCGTCAACGGTACGGGCATTGCGCGCGATGCGGCGGGGCGCGGGGCCAAAGTCCTGCTGCTTGAGGCGCGTGATCTTGCCAGCGGCACGTCGTCCAATTCGAGCAAGCTGATCCACGGCGGTTTGCGCTATTTGGAGCATTACGAATTCGGGCTGGTGCGCGAGGCGCTGGGCGAGCGCGAAAAGCTCTGGATTATCGCGCCGCATATCATCTGGCCGATGCGGTTCGTGCTGCCGTGGGTGCAGGGCCTGCGTCCGCGCTGGCTGCTGCGGCTGGGCCTGTTCCTGTATGACCACATCGGTTCACGCAGGCTGCTGCCTGCAACCCAATCGGTACGGCTGGACCGGCATGTGGCAGGCGCGCCGCTCAAGCCCGAATTTGTTCACGGCTTTGTCTATTCCGACGGGTGGGTGGATGATGCGCGGCTGGTGGTGCTGAATGCGCGTGATGCGGCAGATCGCGGCGCAGATGTGCGTACGCGCTGCCCGGTTACGCGGCTGGAACGCGCCGACGGGCTGTGGCTGGTCGAAACGCCGCAGGGCACTTTCAAGGCGCGCTCGGTCATCAACGCGGCGGGGCCGTCCGTCCTTAAAGTTCTGGATCGCAGCGGGCAGCCGCCGAAACAGTCCATCCGGCTGGTGCGAGGATCGCACATCGTGGTGCGCAAGCTGTTCGATCACCCGCACCCCTATTTCTTTCAGCTTCCCGATGGCCGCATCTTCTTTGCGATTCCCTATGAACATGATTTCACCCTGATCGGCACGACCGACCGCGACCATCAGGGCGGCATCGACAAGATCGAGGCAAGCGAGGAAGAAATCGCCTATCTGTGCGAAGGCGCGAGCCGGTTCTTCAAAAAGCCTGTCACCCCTGCCGATGTGGTGTGGACTTATTCCGGCGTGCGCCCGCTGGTGGATGACGGATCGGGCAAGCCGGAGGCGGCAACGCGCGGCTATCGTTTTGATGTGAGCGAGGCCGAAGAAGGCGCGCCGATCCTTTCGGTGTTTGGCGGCAAGATCACGACTTTCCGCACGCTGTCGGAAGAAGCGGTGGACCGCATGGGCGGGCGCATTCCCGCTTTGGCTGGTGCACCGTGGACCGATGCCAAGCCTTTGCCCGGCGGCGATTTTGCGGTGGGTGATGTGGACAAGCTCATCACTGCCTTGCGCCAACGTTATCCCTTCCTGGAAGCGGCATGGGCAGAGCGGTTGATCCGCAGTTACGGCACCTTGGCCGACGACGTGCTGGGCGATGCGGCGACTTTGGCCGATTGCGGTCACCACTTCGGCCACGGCTTGACGGCGCGTGAAGTGCGCTATCTGATGGCGCACGAATGGGCGGTTGAAGCCGACGATGTGCTGTGGCGGCGGACCAAGCTGGGTCTGCGGCTGGATGCGGGCCAGCAGGAAAGCCTGCGGCGGTTTATGGCAGGGGACGAAGCGCAATGACGGATGAACGCTGCATATTGGTGCTGGATGAGGGCACGACCTCGACGCGGGCGATCCTCTATTCCCCCCAAGGTGCAGTGCTGGCATCCGCGCAAGAGGAACTGACCCAGCACTATCCCGCGCCCGGCATGGTGGAGCATGACGCGACCGAAATCTGGGAGCGCACTTTGCGCTGCGCCCGCGCGATGGTGGAGCGTGCAGGCGGGGCTGACCGGATTGCGGGGATCGGCGTTACCAACCAGCGCGAAACTGTGGTGGCATGGGACCGGCAGACCGGCAAGCCGGTAAGCCGCGCGCTGGTGTGGCAGGACCGCCGGACCGAGGAGCGTTGCAAGGCTTTGCGCGAGGCGGGGCACGAGGCGGCGGTGCAGGAGGCCACCGGCTTGCTGCTCGATCCTTATTTTTCGGCCAGCAAGATGGAATGGTTGTTGCGCAACGTGCCCGAGGCGGCGGCATTGGGTAGCTGGTTGGCGTTCGGCACGGTAGAAAGCTGGCTGGTTTGGAACCTGACCGGCGGTTTGCACATTACCGATGTGACCAATGCCAGCCGCACGATGCTGATGGCGCTGACCGGGGCGACATGGGACGCAGGGCTGTGTGACTTGTTCGGCGTGCCGCAGGTGGCCTTGCCCGAGATCGTGCCCAATGCAGGGCGCTTTGGTGAAACCGCGCCGGAATTGTTCGGCCGTGCCATCCCGATTACCGGCCTTGCGGGCGACCAGCAGGCGGCAACCATCGGGCAGGGCTGCTTTGCCAAAGGCGAGGCCAAGGCCACGCTGGGGACCGGTGCATTCATCCTTTCGAACATGGGGCAGCAGCCGCCACAATCAACGCACCGGTTGCTGGGCACCGTGCTGTGCGAAGTGGGGGGCGAGCGGACTTTCGCGCTGGAGGGCTCGGTGTTCGTTGCCGGAAGCCTTGTCAAATGGCTGCGCGACAGCATCGGTTTGCTGGAGAATGCAGCCGACAGCGAGGCGCTGGCACGGTCTGTGGAGGACAGCGCAGGCGTTGTCGTGGTACCCGCGCTTTCGGGCCTTGGCGCGCCCTATTGGCTGGCTGATGCGCGGGGCAGCATCACGGGATTATCGTTTGCGGCAACGCGCGCGCATATCGTGCGGGCCGCGCTGGAATCCATCGGCCACGTGTTTCACGATCTGGGCGCAGCGTTTGCGGCGGATGGCGCGGGCTGGTCATTGCTGCGGCTGGACGGCGGGATGAGCGCGAACAACTGGCTGGTACAGGACATTGCCAATATGCTGGACATCCGGTGTGAACGACCGGCGGATGTGGAAACGACGGCACGCGGTGCAGCCATTCTGGCAGCTATTGGTCTGGGTCAATATGCAGGTCTGGCTGCGGCGCGGGGAATGATTGCCCCGCGCGATGTGTTCCAGCCCGATATGCAGAACCCGGCGCGTGAACGCAGACTGGAATCGTGGCGAGGCGCGGTAGGTCGCCACTTGTAGCGCTGGATGTGGCGGGGCGGGGCCTTACATCCCGACTCTTAGCCCGGAAGCAAAGGCTTCGGCTATGGCAACGCGCGTAAAGCGCTGCGCATCTGCACTGTGCTGCCATTCTTGCAGTGCAGATTTTATCGCGGTTTCGTGCTTGCGGATATGGAGCATGGCGTTGGCGATTGCGGCTGGATCCTTTGCGTTAACGCGAATGGCAAAGGGCGCGCCGTCGAAATAGCCGTCCACGGCGGCACCGGCCGGATAGATGATCGGGATCCCGCAAAACAGCGCTTCGATAAACACCAGCCCGAAGCTTTCCCGGCGCGATGGCATGACAAAGCCTGTGGCTTGAGTCATGCGGGCGCGCAGGGCTGCGCGGTCCATCGGGCCTGCAAACGTGATGCTATTGGCACCTTTGACGAGCCTGGCACAGCGCGCGACGTCATCCGCGCTTCCGCCACCGATGATGGAAAGCGGGACGCAGTGGCCTTTGCGGTCAAGCAATCGCGCGGATTTGGCCATGCCATCGAGATTTTTGATGGCGTGGTTCCTGAGGTGGAAGACGGAGATGAAGCCGTTGCCATTGGTACGCGGTGCGACAGGCGTATCAATGTCGGTCGGGCAGGGCAGAAGCGTAACCGGCCCCGTGCGCACCCCGAGCCGCGCCTCGACCTGTCGCAATGCCCAGGGCGAAAACGGAAAAACCATCGCTGCTTCGTGAAGCACAGCGCGCAGATCACGGCGCAAATCGGGCCGCGCTGCAACGATCTTGGCGTCGGTGTTTCCTTGGATCGAGATGGCATAGGGAATGCCGCACAAGGCTGCTGCATGGCGGACAGCAATGCCTTCGATTGAAAGCTTGTGCCCGACAATCAGGTCTGGCGGGCAAGGAAGGCTGGCGATCTGCGTTGCAATGTGCTCCCCCAGACGGCGTAACATTGCAGCATGCAAGATGCCCTTGGGTGGTGCTTTGTAAACCAGGGCGGTTCCCTGATCGAATGGCGTCGCTTCAACTTCCAGCGGCGGCTTGCCGCAGGTTTGCAGGGTCTTCCAGGCGAATGTGCCCATCGGCGGCGAGCGGCGATTGACCGAGATGACTCTGTGATCGAACCCGGATCGGGTCAGTTGCAGCAGGGTCTGGATGACCGGTGTTTTCGCCGGATCAACGCGGTCAGGAAAGTCGCCACTGACATGGATGACTTGCCGGATTGTTCCAAGCTTTTCGACCAACACTGGCCTCCATCATCGCAGGCAGAAGAGCCAGGCACCTGCCCCGCCATAGCCCGATGACGCGGGCAGGGCAGGTGCCAGTGCAGATCACTTCGCCGACTTGTCGCCATAGGCGTAGTAATTGTACATGTAGTCGTAGGACAGTCCGGCCTCGGCCGAGCGGTATTTTGTCAGGACCACACCTGCCACCCGCGCGCCCGCCGTCCGCAACCGCCGCAGGGCCGATTTCGTCTGGCCGAATTGTGAACGGTTGGCCTCGACGATGAACACCACGCCATCGACGTGGCGCGAGATCAACGGAGCGTCAGCCAATCCCATCACTGGCGATGAATCGATGACGATGACCGCGTAATCTTCACGATGCTTTGCCAGAAAATCGACCAGCAGTTGCGATGACAGAAGTTCCACCGGGTTCGACGGGATTGACCCGATCGGCAAGACGTCAAGATTCTCCGGCGTATTCTTCAGCAAGGCATCAGCCAATGGCACATCGCCCAGCAGGACTTCGGCAAAACCGGTTGATGAACGCTTTGCGCCGAACAGGTTGGCAATTGTCGGCTTGCGAAGGTCGGCGTCAATCAACAGGGTCTTGCGTCCCAGTTGCGCGTATTTTCTGGCAAGAACGGATGAGGACAGCGATTTGCCTTCAGAGGGCTGGCTGCTGGTCACCTGGATGATGCGATGGGTTCCCGCTATGGCGAAATCGACCGATGTCCGCAGCGATGAATAGGCTTCCATCAGGCCGCTGAACGGATCGTTTGCCTGTTCGGACACGTCGTCATCTGCAACATAAGGGGTGAAGCCCAGCAACGGTGTCCCCAGCTTGCGTTCGACGCCCTCGCTTGAGCGCAAACGGTCATCAAATGATTCGATCAGCACGGCAATGACGACAGCAAGGCCAATACCCAGAATCAACGCCACCAGCATGTTCTTGACCAGATTCGGCGTAACCGGCGCTGCAGGCAGGGTTGCCGCATCCAGCTTGGTGATCGAACCGCTGCGCACGTTCGCAGCCGCCGAAATTTCGTTGAACCTGTCAAGCAGGGAGGCGAGCTGGGTGCGTAGCGCGCTGGCCTGCCGGTCAAGCAGATTGAACTGGACGCGCCGGTCCTGCTCATCCAGCGTCTGTGCGGACACCTTGTCCAGTTCACCAGACAGGGCCTGTTCCTGGCGCAACGCGATGTTGTAGCTATCGCGGATGCCATTCTTGATGTCGGCGCCTAACCGGCCGATTTGGCCATCCAGCGATGCGACGCGCGCCTTGGCCTCTATCACTTGCGGATAGGTGTCGCCGTAACGCTGCCGCAACTCCGACAGTTCCGTCACGACTTTGGCCCGCTCGCTGTACAGATCCTGGATTGCAGGGCTTTGCTGCACTTCCGGCAATTGCCCGGCCGGAATCGCGGCAATGGCGGCCCATCTTTGTTCAGCGGCAATGCGCTGTGCCCTTGCCTGACCGTAAGTGCCGCTAATGCTGGCAAGGTTCGAGACCATCAGGGTCGGAGCAGCAGGTGATGCCTTCGTCTCTCCGGTGGATGGTGCCGACAGGGGCGTTGCAACAATCTGGTTGGCCTTGGCATATGCGTTGGCAGCGCGTTCTGCCTCCTGCAATTTGGCACTGATCTGGACGATCTGTTCCTGCAGGAACTTTTGCGCATAGGCATTGGCTTCAAGCGCGCGACGCACATCTGCCTGAACGAAATTGTCGGCATAGGAATCTGTCACCAGCCGCGCCGTAGTCGGGTCACCGGACCGGAAGTTGATGCTGATAACGCGATTATCCTGCGGGATATCAACAGACACCCCGCTGCGCACGACGGCTGCCGCCTTCTCCCGGCGCTGTGCCTGCCATTGCTTGTCGGTCAGTCCGGCGGGCTTGCCGTTCGCCACTGATTTACCGAGAAAAGCGTCGTTCTGGTCAAGCTTGAGGGAATCGACAACCTGCAAAGCCATCCGCTGGCTGGTGATGACCGTGCCCTGCGTCTGCATGTAGCGGTTGATTTCGCTCGTCGCCACGGTCGGCGCAAGGTCTTGCCCTTCAACGATATTCGCCCCGTTCGGGTCGATCCGCACGGTTGCAGTGGATTGAAAGACAGGCTTGGTCAGCAGCGTCAGGACAAGGCCCAGCACCAAAGCCGTCGCGACCACACCGATCAGCACCATGCGTTGACGGAACAAGATGCCACGGATCATCGACAGGTTGATCACATTGGCAGGTTGGCCGGAATCAGCCTCTGCCTCCCCGGGAAGATATCTATCGGTCCACGAAGCGCGGCTGCTTGCGGCTTCTGTCATGCTTGCTTCAACCTTTTCATGCGGATGCTATCAGGCTTGCCGTTACGGGCGCGCGAACCGTCAAAGGTTCGTGAACAGGGCGAAGGCGGGCAGTGTCTTCAAAAGGTCTTGCCAGAACACCGACAATCCCGAAGTGCCAACCACGACGCGGTCGCTCGGTTCGAGAACCGGATCCATCATGGTGCCGGCCCGCACGGCGGCGTAATCAAATTTGGCAACCGCCATGCCGCTGGGCGTCTGGCGGAAAACCGCGATTTCCTTGAGTTTTGCGACGCGGCTTGGTCCGGCGGCGAGCGACATGGCGCCTGACAGTCGGGTGCCGGGCTTGAACGCGTACATTCCGGGCTTTTCCACGGCACCTTCAACGGTCACCACGTGTGATCCGAATTGCATGACGTTCACGCTGACTTTAGGGTCGGTCAATGATGGTTTGAGCCTGCTGCGGATGTCCTGCTCCAGCTGTCTTGCAGTCAGACCGTCCACTTTGATCGATCCGATCAGTGGCAAGGACAACATGCCATCTGCGCCGACTGGCGTGTTTTGAACGGACAAGTCCGGTTCGCGGAACACCGTGATTGTCACGACATCGGATGGACGCAGGAGATAGTCTGCCGTTTCAACCGCGGAATAGTCCGACTGGCCATCAGCACTGACCGGCGTGGAATCAACCACACCGATTCTGGTAGCGACAGCATTCGTGCATCCTGAAAGAAGAAACGCTGAAACTGCAAGGAGGATACAGGATATGGCGCGTCGACTGCTCGCTGTGATCATGCTGGGAGAACATCCTGTATTGATATGTATTTCCGCATAGGCGTGGCGGTAATTGAGTGCAAGTATCGAAAATAGAGATTATAGAGACATAAGATGTGTTTTGTTTTATATAAAGGATTATTACTTTAGGATTTTCAAATGTAACTGACGAAATATCAAAATATAACTTTTGTTATAATCGTATGGCGAGTTTCTGAAAAGCGGATAGCTGTGGCTGCAAATATAAGTCTGTTCAGCCTGTGTGCTGCAATGATCTATCTTTTGATAGGGGGCCTTTGCCTAAGAGCCCGATCCGAAATTAAGTTGAGTAGTATCAGTAGGTTAGCTTGACGCTGCGGTAAGCGGGGCAAATTCCCGGGCGGTTATGCTGGAGCGGCTATGACGAGTTGGGGCAGCCATGGGACAGGTGTTGCGCCTTGGACGCCGAAGCGATCACCAAGGAACTGGTAGAATGAGATGCCG
>JADYXV010000179.1 GCA_020853995.1 Novosphingobium sp. | reverse complement strand
ATGGCCCGCAAGGCTGGCAAGGACCTGCATGTAATAGGGCGATGGCGGATTGCTTTTGGCCCAAGGCACCACCGCACCCTGTTTCAACGACAGGTTTTCGTTGGGCACCACCAGTTGCGGATCGAACAGCAGCTTTTCGCCAAGCCCGTCGCATGCAGGGCACGCACCTTGGGGGGCGTTGAACGAGAACAGGCGCGGTTCCAGCGCGTCGATGGTGAAGCCACTGACAGGACAGGCGAACTTTTCGGAAAAGACGATGCGGTTGGGCGCAAGGCCGGTTTTCTTCATGCCGGACTTGGCTTTTGGCGCGGGGCCTTCGACAAGCTCAGGCTGAGCGGGGTTTGTGGCGATTGCCCCCTCACCCGCTCGTGCTGAGCTTGTCGAAGCACCAAGCGCCTCAACCGTCGTATCAGCCAGATCAATGAACGCCAGCCCGTCGGCCAGTTTCAGCGCCTGCTCAAAGCTGTCGGCCAACCGCGTCTGGATGCCGTCTTTCACGGCGATGCGGTCCACTACCACTTCGATGTCGTGCTTCAGCTTTTTGTCGAGCGCGGGCGCATCTTCGATGGCCATCATTTCGCCATCGATGCGGACGCGGGTGTAGCCCGCTTTCTGCCATTCGAGCAGTTCCTTGCGGTATTCCCCCTTGCGGCCACGCACGGCGGGCGCGAGCAGATAGGCGCGGGTGCCTTCTGGCAGGGCCATCACGCGGTCAACCATCTGGCTGACGGTTTGCGCGGCAATTGGCAGTCCGGTGGCGGGGCTGTATGGCACCCCGATCCGCGCCCACAGCAGGCGCATGTAATCGTAGATTTCCGTGACCGTGGCGACGGTTGAGCGCGGGTTGCGGCTGGTGGTTTTCTGTTCGATCGAAATGGCAGGCGACAACCCGTCGATGTGTTCAACATCGGGCTTCTGCATCATTTCGAGGAACTGGCGCGCATAGGCCGAGAGCGATTCGACATAGCGGCGCTGCCCTTCGGCATAGATCGTATCGAACGCGAGGCTGGATTTTCCCGAGCCGGAAAGGCCGGTGATGACGATCAGGCTATCACGCGGAAGATCGATATCGATCCCCTTGAGATTGTGTTCACGAGCGCCGCGGACGGAAATTGTATTGAGTGACATGCGCGGCGGTGTTCCATATTTGTTCATGATTGGCAAGTGCCTGCCAAAGCCCCCACGCGCATGTGGGGAGCAGATGGGGCCAGTGCAATACGGGCTTTGGTTACAGATGTGCGCTGGCACACTTACAACGCAAGGCGACCTGACAGATGAGAGGCGGACACACAGGGGCCGTCATTGAATTTCGAACAGTTCATCGAACGCTGGCGCACGAACGAAGGCGGGGCAGAACGTGCCAATTTTCCGCTGTTCCTCAGCGAATTGGCACAACTGCTTGATCTGCCCCGCCCCAACCCGGCTGATGCTACGCACGCAAACAACGATTACGTTTTCGAACGCGCGGTAACGTTCAAGGATGAGGCCGGACGCAGCGGGCATGGCCGGATTGATTTGTACAAACGCGGCTGTTTTGTGCTTGAGGCCAAGCAAAGCCGGGAACGCGGCGGGGCCAAGGAAGTGGCCGTTCCGCAAGAGCAGGGTCTGCTGCCGGGGATGAATGCAGGCGGCCCGCGCGGACGGCGCAGCGCAAACCGCGCATGGGATGTGCTGATGCGCAATGCGCGTGAACAGGCCGAACAATATGCCCGCGCCCTGCCGGTTGAACATGGCTGGCCGCCGTTCATTCTGGTGTGTGATGTGGGCCACGCGATTGAAGTGTTTGCCGATTTTTCGGGACAGGGCAAAAATTACCGCCAGTTCCCCGATCGCGACGGTTTCCGCATCTATCTTGAGGATTTGCGCCAGCCCGAAATACAGGAACGGTTGCGCGCAATCTGGACAGATCCGCACAGCCTTGATCCGGCCAAGCGCGCCGCCGCCGTCACGCGCGACATTGCCGGACGGCTGGCCAGCGTCAGCAAGCTGCTGGAAGAACGCGGGTACAAGCCCGAACCTGTCGCGCATTTCCTGATGCGCTGCCTGTTCACGATGTTTGCCGAAGATACCGGATTGCTGGAACCGGGCAGTTTTACCGAACTGCTGGGCGATGCGCGCGCCAATCCGGAAAGCTTTGCGCCGATGCTGGAAGACTTGTGGCGTTCCATGGACACCGGCGGGTTCAGCCCGGTGTTGCGCAAGAAAGTGCGCCATTTCAACGGCGGCCTGTTTTACGACAAGACCGCGATCCCGCTGAAAAAGGAAGAGATCGGCGAACTGTACGAAGCGGCGCGGCACGATTGGCGCGAGGTAGAGCCCGCCATTTTCGGCACGCTGCTGGAACAGGCGCTGGACAAGGATGAGCGCAAGCGGCTGGGCGCGCATTACACGCCCCGCGCCTATGTTGAGCGGCTGGTGAACGCCACGGTGATTGATCCGTTGCAGGCCGAATGGGAAGGCGCGGTGCTGGGCACGGTTGAGCGTGAGCGGGACGGCGATCCCGCCGCCGCGATCAGGGCCGTGCACGATTTCCACGAAAAGCTGGCCGCCACCCGCGTGCTTGATCCGGCCTGCGGCACCGGCAATTTCCTCTATGTGGCGCTTGAATTGATGAAGCGCCTTGAAGGCGATGTGCTGGAAGTGCTGGCCGACCTTGGCGGGCAAGAGGCGCTGGCGCTGGAAACATCGACCGTGCATCCGCGCAATTTTCTGGGGCTGGAATTGAACCCGCGCGCCGCCGCGATTGCCGAACTGGTGCTGTGGCTGGGATACCTGCAATGGCAGATGCGTAACAGCACCAGCATTGGCGATCCCGTGCTGGAAAAGCTGGCGAACATCATCGCGATGGATGCGGTGGTAAAGCACGATGGCGAACACCCGCGCGCTGACGGCAGCGGCACCGAACTGCGCAACCCGCGCCGCCCCGAATGGCCGGAGGCCGATTATATCGTGGGCAATCCGCCGTTCATTGGCGGCAGCTTGCTTCGAAGCCGTTTGGGCGATGCCTATGTCGCGGCATTGTGGAAGGCGAACCCGAAGATCAACAAAAGCGCTGACTTCGTGATGTACTGGTGGGACCGCGCCGCCGACCAGATGACGCGCAAGGGCTCGCGATTAAAGCGGTTTGGTTTTGTGACGACCAATTCGATCACGCAGGAATTAAACCGGCGCGTTATGGCCAAGTATTTAGACGCCAGAGCCCCAATTTCGCTGGTTCTAGCGATACCCGATCATCCTTGGACAAAAGCGACCCGGGACACGGCAGCTGTCCGCATTGCGATGACCGTAGCGGAACTCGGCAAGCGAAATGGATGCGTGCTCGAAGTCCAAAGCGAAACTGGCTTGGACACTGACGCGCCGGAAATCGATTTTGTGCAAACAACGGGTGCAGTGCATTCTGATTTGAGCACAGGAACCAATGTAACGAGCGTCCGCAAATTGATGGCAAATGATGCGGTCTGCCATGACGGAGTAAAGTTGCACGGCGCGGGCTTTATCGTTAGCCCGAATGAGGCTGAAGCTTT
>JADYXV010000178.1 GCA_020853995.1 Novosphingobium sp. | reverse complement strand
TGCGGGCGATGACGTTTCCAAGGGGTGATGAAGGGGCTGCCTGTTCCATGGCGCGGTGCTATAGCGTGAGGATGGCAAAGCGCCAGACCAACAAACGGGCTCCTGTCCCTTGTATCATCCTGCTCAGCGATGCCCGCAACGATGCCGCGCTGGAACGCGCCCTTGCGCGTCTGCCGCGTGGGAGCGCGCTGGTGTTCCGCCATTATCATTTGCCAGCGGTGGCGCGGCGGCAGCGGTTTGACCGGTTGAAGCGCATTGCCCGCGCGCATGGCATTCCTGTCATTGGTGCCAGAGTGCCGCGCGGCTGGGGGGCTGACGGGGTTTATGGCAGCCCGCGCGAGGTTGCCGGGTGCAGGGGGCTGCGCCTTGCCACCGCGCATTCGCTGGCCGAAATTGGCGCTGCGGTGCGGGCGAGGGCTGATGCTGTGTTGCTATCGCCCGTTTTCCCCACACGGTCACATCCGGGCGGTGCGGTGCTGGGGCCAGTCCGCTTTTCAGGCATGGCGCGGCAATCGCCAATCCCGGTGATCGCACTTGGCGGGATGACCGCTCGCCGCGCCGCACGGTTGCCTGTCCACGGCTGGGCGGCGATTGACGGGCTGAATCACAGGCAAACCCGTCGGGATTCTTGACGGTGAGTCCCCTTCGGGCGCATGGTGGAAACAGTGAAGGCAGGGATAAGCGCAATCATGGCAAGCCGGGCAGGATCAAGTGCACGCGGAAGCGGGGCAGACTGGCGTGCCGTGCTGCGCCGGTCCTTGCGCCGCAGTCTTGAACTGATTGGCGGCGGAGTGCTGGTTGCGCTGCTGGTATTCCTTGCGCTGGCCCTCGTCAGCTATACCCAGACCGATCCTTCGGGCAGCACCGCATCGGGCAGTCCGGTCGAAAACTGGATGGGCCTGCCCGGCGCATGGGCGGCTGAACGCGTATTGCTGTTCTTTGGTGTACCCGGAGCGCTGCTTTTGCCGCTGTTGTGGGTGTTTGCGCGCCGGTTGTGGGATGCTGAAAGCGATCTGATCGATTTTGATGACGAAGATGGCGAAGTCGCATCGCCGCGCTGGTGGCGGCCAACTTTGCTGTTGTTTGTGGCGATGGCACTGATCGGTACAGCGCTGGCGCTGTGGGGCGCGAGCGATGCCAGCCGTCTGCCTGCGGGCCTTGGCGGTATGGCGGGCTTGCTGGGCGCTGCGGCCATTACGGGCGTTGCCAGCTTGCTGCCGCAAGTGCCGGTGATCTGGTTTACCGCGCCGCTGGGGTTGATTGCGCTTGGCGTCGGCATGGCCATTGCAAGCCGCGTGTTTGCGTTTGACTGGGCGCGCATGTTGTCATTGCCGCCATTCCTGCGCCGCGCTCCGCGCGAAGACATGGACGGCGATGACTATGATGACACGCCGGTCGCAGCGCCCGCCAAAAAGGCCAAGCGCGACAAGGAAGCGCGGGCGGTGGCCGATTCCATCGATATCGAAGCATCGCTTGCGCCGCGCAAGCCGACCGAGATTTCAGACCCGACGCGCAATCCGGCGCCTGCTGCGGCCTTCCCCAAAGTCCGGCAGGGCGATCTGTTTGATAAGTATGAACTGCCCTCGATCGATATCCTGACCGAAGCGCCGCCGGGATCGGAACAGAAGATCGACAAGCTGGCGCTGGAACGCAATGCGCGCCTGCTGGAAAACGTGCTGGACGATTTCAACGTGAAGGGTGAAATCACCGCCGTCCGAACAGGGCCTGTCGTCACCATGTACGAACTGGAACCGGCTCCGGGCATCAAGGCCAGCCGCGTGATCGGCCTGGCCGACGACATCGCGCGCAATATGAGCGCGATTTCCGCGCGCGTGTCGGCCATTCCGGGCCGCACCGTGATGGGCATCGAATTGCCCAACGCCATCCGCGATATGGTGTCGTTCCGCGAACTGATCGCGTGCGAAAAGTTTGCCAGTTCCAAGGCTTTGCTGCCGATCATTCTGGGCAAGGACATTTCGGGCGAACCGATTGTGGCCGATCTGGCGACGATGCCGCACTTGCTGGTGGCTGGCACCACCGGTTCAGGCAAATCGGTCGGCCTCAACTGCATCCTGCTTTCGCTGCTGTACCGGCTTACGCCCGCGCAGTGTCGCCTGATCCTTGTTGACCCTAAAGTGCTGGAACTGAAGTCATACGACGATATTCCGCACCTGCTTTCGCCCGTGGTGACCGAGCCTGCCAAGGCCGTGCGCGCGCTGAAATGGGCGGTTGAGGAAATGGAGCGGCGCTATCGCCAGATGTCGTCCATCGCGGTGCGCAATATCTCGGGCTTCAATGAAAAGGTCCGCGCAGCCCAGGCCAAGGGCAAGCCGCTGGGCCGCCGTATCCAGGTGGGCTTCGATCCCGATACGGGCGAGGAATTGTTCGAAGAACAGCAGCTTGAATACGAAGTTCTGCCGCAGATCGTCGTGATCGTTGATGAACTGGCCGACCTTATGGTGACGGTGGGCAAGGAAATCGAAGTGCTGATCCAGCGGCTTTCGCAAAAGAGCCGCGCGGCGGGCATTCACCTGATTATGGCCACGCAGCGCCCGTCGGTTGACGTGATCACCGGCGTGATCAAGGCCAACTTGCCCACGCGTATCAGCTTTGCCGTGACCAGCCGCATCGACAGCCGCACGATCCTTGGCGAACAGGGCGCAGAGCAACTGCTGGGCAAGGGCGATATGCTCTACAAGCCCAATACCGATCCGGTAAAACGCGTCCACGGCCCGTTCGTTTCGGACGAAGAGGTTGAAAAGGTGGCTGATCACTGGCGCAGTCAGGGCAGCCCTGATTACGTTGATTCCGTTACTGAAGAACCCGAAGACGGCGGCTTCAACTTTGACGATATCGATGGCGCATCGGACAATCCCGAAGACCGCAAGTACCGTCAGGTCTGCCAGCTGGTGTTCGAAAGCCAGAAGGCAT
>JADYXV010000177.1 GCA_020853995.1 Novosphingobium sp. | reverse complement strand
CGCAGGCACTGCTCCCCAGCGGCTGACCCTGGCCGTATTGGGTATTACAGTCCTGCGCCTGCGCAATTATCCCAATGCATGCCGGTTCGCGGCGATTGTCATTGCAGTAGCCGGTAGCGCGGTCGGACAGGCAAGAGGGAAAACCACCGAAGTTGCCTTTCTGCTGGTAGACCGTGCCGCACCTGCCCACTAACGCTGCGTCGTCCTGTCGGCGCATGGCGGCCAGTTCGGGATCAGAATCACCCCGGCCTGTTGACCGGCCACTGTCATAGCCTGGTCTTTCACCATAGGTTCCGCCGCTGTTTGATCCAGCAGGAGGGCGCCCGCCCGCCGAGCTGGCGAAATAGTCGTTGGTCACATCGTCCACCATGGCAACCTTGGCATTATCGATGAACATCACCAGCGCGTTGGGTTTGCCCCGGCAAACACCCGTATGTTCGACCAGCCCCCTGGCCTCCAGCGCGCCGCCAAGTTGGCCACTAGCAGTGCCCGAGGTCCGATAATCGAAAACCCTGGCCTGGGTTCCCGTCTCCTGCTCGATTCTGGCAATCTGGGGGTCACGGCAAGCCGCAGCATCGGTTTGCGCCGGTGCCGCTCTGGATGCGCTGAAAACGTCACCTCCACCTCGTGGCGGCGCGCTGACAGCGATTGACGACGAGAGCAGGGCAAAGGCGACCAACAGGACCGCAGCTGCCCTTTGCGCCAGTCGATCGCCTGGTTTTTGGCTGTTCATCGATCACATCCTTCTGACGATATGAATCCTGTTCAGCTTGCCCATAGCGAAAGCATTTGCTTTTGACAAGATAATTGTTATTAGATTGCTCAATCGAGCTATGCCGCCGATTCGCGGCCTGCTCTGCGAAAGATCGGACGGAGGTGGATCATGACAATCGATTGCAGGAATCAACATTCCATTGCTCGACATTTCATCCCGCAGGCCGGCGTCGCGCGAAACTGGCTGATGGCAATCTGCGCTTCGTTCGCGCTGTCTACAGGCGGAACGGCCATGGCCGAGCGCCGGACAAGCGCAGACGCGGCACCTGCCGCAACGGCCATACAGGCCAACAATGCCGGCGATGACGCTATCGACCGCAATGATTTTGCCACGGCACTGCGCCAATACACGCTTGCCTGTGACGGGCGCCATGCCGAGGGGTGCTTCAGTCTCGGGGCGTTGTACAGCAATGGCAATGGGGTCACGCAGGACAAGGTTCGTGCGGCCGGCCTCTATCGCATGGGCTGCGACAGGGGCAGCATCCGCGCCTGCTTCAACCTTGGGCAGCTCTATCAACGCGGCACCGGAGTCGCACAAAATATCGGTACTGCAATTTCGCATTGGACCAAGGCCTGCAATGGCGGACATGCTGCCGCCTGCTACAATATCGGAGCGATGTATAAGAACGGCACCGGAGTGGCGCCGAATCCCGCCACCGCCGCTTCCTATTTCGGCAAGGCTTGCGATGCCCGTGATGCGGACGGGTGCATCAATCTGGGAACAGCCTATGCCAGGGGTACTGGCGTGACGCAGAATATTGCCACTGGCGTTTCCTACTTTGTCAGGGCTTGCGATGCCGGAAACGGCAATGGCTGTTATAACGCGGGCATCTATTACCACAGCGGTAACGGCGTCGCGCAAAGCAATGATCTGGCGATCGGCTATTTTCGCCGGGCGCTTTCGATTAATCCGAATGACAAGGAAGCACAGGCCGGTCTGGCAAGCGCACGGCGGCATCAGTCCGCCGAACATTGACCTTCACAAGGCCGTGCCTGTGCCCTTCTTTGGAAGCCTAAGTTCACTGGACGTTCGCAACAAGAGGCGGGCAGCCAGACAGTAATTCGTTAGGCAACGCGATGAGACAAGGAGGTGGGCCGTGGCACATTTCAAGATAAAGCTAGTGCTGACAATTGGACCGTCCGTTTTCGCCCGTGCCATGCTCAGAAACCTTGAATTGGCGATAGCCGCGATATCAGCCGCGCTGTTCATCAGCAGCGCAGCAATCGCAGAGACGCAACCGCCGTCAGCCGCCGCGCAGACAGCCTATAAGCTTGGGATTGACGCCTTGAGCAAGAAAGATTTTCCTGCCGCTTTGCGCCAGTTGACCATCGCGTGCGACGGGGCTGTCGCGGGGGGATGTTTCCATCTGGCAGGTATTTATTTAATCGGCAAAGGAAGGCCCAAAGACTCTGTGCTGGCCGCCAAATTCCATGCCAGATCCTGCGAACTGGGCGATGATGACGGCTGCAATAACGTCGGCCTACAGTATCAGATGGGGCAAGGTGTGCCGCAAAGCTATGAGCAAGCGATTGTTTATTTCAAGCGCGCGCTGGTGATAAACCCGAAGCATCCTAACGCCGGGACCAATCTGCGTGAGACAGAACAGGCATTGGCCCTGCGCAAGGATCTTGCCAAAGCTGGGATGCAAACGCCCAATCAGGCCGCCTCGGCCGCCATTGCCGCACGCAGCCGCAAGGATTACGCTGCGGCGCTGCGGCTCTATACGATTGCCTGCAACGGCGCTGCCGCCGATGGCTGCTTTGGGTTAGGCAATGCCTACGAACTTGGAGAAGGCGTGCCGATAGACAAAGTTCGCGCGGCCAGATTTTACGATAATGCATGCACCCTTCGGGATGCCTATGGCTGCACTAATCTGGGCGCGATGTATCACGATGGCGACGGGATTGTGCAAAGCTTTGATCGGGCGATTGCGTCCTATCGCCGGGCGCTGGCGATTGATCCGCAAAATGAAGTTGCGGTCGATAGCATTGCGTTGTCTGAACAAAAGCAGGCGCAAGCACGCACGCGTCCCGCCGCTGCCTCACCGGCAGCGCAGAAGGCATATGAAGCAGGCATAGCCGCTTATGGCGCCAACGATTTTGCCTCCGCACTGCGTCAATTTGGCGCCGCGTGTGATGCACGACTGGCCAGTGGCTGTGCCAACCTTGGTGTACTGGTCAGCGGCGGTAAAGGTG
>JADYXV010000176.1 GCA_020853995.1 Novosphingobium sp. | reverse complement strand
CAGAACGGCTCAAGGCCAAGTTGATCCCTGCGATCCATGCGCTGAAGGTTGGCATTTCGACCGATCCTGAAGCGCATTACGGCCCTGTGGTTAGCCAGGCGCACAAGGAAAAGGTCGAAGGCTGGATCGCCAAGTGCATCGAAGAAGGTGGCGAAATGGTCATCGACGGTCGTGGCTTTACCTTGCAGGGCCATGAAAAGGGCTTCTTCGTCGGCCCGACGCTTATCGATCATGTCACGGCCGACATGGACAGCTATCACAACGAAATCTTTGGCCCTGTGCTGCAGATTGTGCGCGCTGAAAACTTTGAAGAAGCCCTCGAACTGCCGAGCAAACACCAATACGGCAATGGTGTGGCGATATTTACGCGCAACGGCCATGCCGCGCGTGAGTTCGCAGCGCGGGTTAATGTGGGCATGGTGGGCATCAACGTGCCAATTCCGGTGCCGGTTGCCTATCACACGTTCGGCGGCTGGAAGCGGTCTGCCTTTGGTGACACCAACCAGCACGGCATGGAAGGCGTGAAGTTCTGGACCAAGGTCAAGACTGTCACGCAGCGCTGGCCTGATGGTTCGCCTGATGGCGGCAATGCGTTTGTAATCCCGACTATGGGGTGATGGTTGGGTGGTGGAGGCGTACAAGGTGCGTCTTCACCACCGCCCACCGGGGCACTGGACAGAAGCCGTAGCCGCGCATAGCCGTGACTTATAACGCTGAATGCACGCCATTATCGTGCCACAGGATGAGAGCATGACTGACCAATTTGCGCTGACCGACGACCAGATTGCCATTCAGGAAATGGCCCGCCGTTTTACGGCCGATGCGATTACGCCCTTTGCCGCGCAATGGGACGAAGATCACGTTTTCCCGCGTGACACGATCAAATCTGCGGCTGAACTCGGCTTTGGTGCGATTTACGTCAGTGAAGAATCCGGTGGCATCGGTCTTGGCAGGCTTGAAGCTGCGCTGATCATGGAGGCGATGGCTTATGGTTGCCCCGCCACCAGCGCCTTCATCTCTATCCACAACATGGCCGCGTGGATGATCGACACGTTCGGCAGCGCTGATCTCAAATCCCGCTATCTTCCCCAGTTGGTAACGATGGACAAGATGGCGGGCTATTGCCTGACAGAACCGGGTTCCGGATCGGATGCGGCGGCGCTGAAAACGTCGGCAAAACTTGATGGCGATCATTATATCGTCAACGGGACCAAGCAGTTCATCTCGGGCGGCGGCGTCAATGATGTCTATGTCACCATGGTCCGCACCGGCGATAATGGACCGAAGGGCATTTCGTGCCTCGTGATCGAAAAGGATATGCCCGGCGTCAGCTTCGGCGCGCCAGAGCGCAAGCTGGGCTGGAATGCCTCGCCCACCGCGCAAGTCATTTTCGATAACGTGCGCGTGCCTGTCGGCAATCGTGTTGGCGAAGAAGGCGATGGCTTCAAGTTTGCAATGGCCGGGCTGGATGGCGGACGCCTGAACATCGGCGCTTGTTCGCTTGGCGGGGCGCAGCGTTGCCTTGATGAAGCGGTGACATACGTCAAGGACCGCAGCCAGTTTGGCAAGGCGATTGCCGAGTTCCAGAACACCCAGGTCCAGCTGGCGGATATGGCGACCGATCTTGAAGCTGCCCGCGCGCTGCTTTATCTTGCCGCCGCCAAAGTTAGCGCCAATGCTCCTGACAAGACGCGCTTTTCGGCCATGGCCAAGAAGCTTTCGACTGACAGCGGATCGTCCATTGTTGATCGCGCGCTGCAGATGTTCGGCGGTTACGGCTATTTGCGCGATTACCCGATTGAACGCTTCTGGCGAGATCTGCGCGTCCATCGCATCCTTGAAGGCACCAATGAAGTGATGCGCATGATCATTGGCCGGGACTTGTTGAAATGACCGATGAAGTTCTTGCAAGGCGCGAAGGTGCGGTTGGCATTCTTTCGCTGAACCGGCCCAAGGCCATTCATGCGCTGACGCACGGGATGGTGCAAGCAATGGTCGCGGTGCTGCTGGAATGGCGCGGCGATGACAGTGTTGCCGCCGTGCTTATCGACCATGCCGAAGGGCGCGGTTTTTGCGCAGGCGGCGACATTGCGTTCCTGCGCAATTCCGCGTTGAACGATGGCGGTGTTTCGGGGCGCAAGTTCTTCTACGATGAATACCAGCTCAACCACTTGCTGATGACGTATGGCAAGCCTGTCGTGGCGTTCATGGATGGCATCACTATGGGCGGCGGCGTTGGATTGGCTGATCCGGCAACGTACCGCGTGGTGACTGAAGCTACGCGTTATGCCATGCCGGAAACCGGCATCGGCCTGTTTCCCGATGTTGGCGGCGGCTGGTTCCTGTCGCGGATGAAGGGGCGCATGGGGCAGTATCTTGCGCTCACCGGTGCGCGGCTGGATGGTGCGGAATGTCTGTGGGCAGGCCTTGCCTCGCACTATCTTCCGTCTGAAAATCTGGCGCAGGCCAAGGCACGGATCGCGGCTGATCCGGCTGCAATCCCCACGATCCTGCGGGAACTGTCTGTCGTGCCGCCCGAGCCGAAGATTGCCGCGCATGCCGGGGAAATCGAACGCCTGTTTGCATCAAACCGCTATGAGGACATTCTGGCTGCGCTTGCCGCTGAAGGTTCCGACTTTGCGCAGGCTACGTTAAAGACGCTGGCCACAAAAAGTCCGCAGACTTGCAAGGTTGCGCTGCGCCAACTGGCAACCAGCCTGACATTGCCTGATTTTGCCGCCAACATGGCGATGGAATACCGCATCGGCTCTCGCGTGTTGCTGATGCCCGATTTTGCCGAGGGCGTGCGCGCGGTTATTGTCGATAAAGACAACGCTCCGGTCTGGTCCCCTGCGACACCGGAAGATGTGACCGACGATTTGCTCGATGCCATATTCGCGCCGCTGGGCGCTGCTGACGAATGGAAACCGCTATGACCTATGAAACGATCCTCGTCGAACAGCACGGCGCTGTCACGCTATTCACGATCAACCGTCCACAGTCACTCAATGCGTTGAATTCGCAAGTTTTGGCCGATCTGATCGATGCCTTTGCAGCGTTTGAGGCTGATCCGGCACAGCGTTGCGCGGTGTTGACGGGATCTGGCGAAAAGGCTTTTGCCGCAGGCGCAGACATCAAGGAAATGGCCGACAAGCCCGCGTCCGATTTCTTCAACGAAGATTTTTTCGCCAAATGGACCAGCCACATCGTCAAGGCCACGCGCAAGCCATGGATCGCGGCAGTCAACGGCTTTGCACTGGGCGGTGGTTGCGAATTGGCGATGATGGCCGATTTCATCATCGCGTCTGACACCGCCAAGTTCGGCCAGCCCGAAATCAAGCTGGGCGTCGCTCCCGGCATGGGCGGATCGCAGCGCCTGACGCGCGCGGTGGGCAAGGCCAAATCGATGGACATGTGCCTGACCGGCCGGATGATGGACGCCGTCGAAGCCGAACGCGCAGGCCTCGTCAGCCGGATCGTGCCATTGGCGGATTTGCGTGCCGAAGCATTGAAGGCTGCGACCACCATCGCCGCGATGCCGCCGATGGCTGCCAAGGTGAACAAGGAAATGGTCAACGCCGCGTTTGAAACCACGCTCGATCAGGGCCTGCTGTTCGAACGCCGCGCCTTCCAGATCCTCACCGCCACCGAAGACAAGGCCGAAGGCATGAAAGCCTTCGTCGAAAAGCGCCCCGGCGTGTGGACCGGTCGCTAATCATAATAAGTCCCCCTCCCGTTTATGGGAGGGGTTAGGGGAGGGCATGTTGCCTTCGCTCAACCATTCATCCCAGCGGGAACAGGCCCTCCCCCGGCCCCTCCCGCAAGCGGGAGGGGAGATTCACAATGAAAATCGCATTCATCGGCCTCGGCAATATGGGCGGCGGCATGGCCGCAAACCTTGTGAAGGCGGGCCACGATGTCCACGCCTTCGATCTTGCCGAAGCTGCGCTCACCCGCGCGGCTGAAAGCGGCTGCACCACTTATACCTCGGTCAAGGAAGCGGTGCAGGGTGCCGAAGCCGTCGTGTCGATGCTGCCCAATGGCGCTATCGTGAAATCGGTCTATGCCGCCGATGTGATCGGCCAGGCCCCTGTCACCGCACTGCTGCTCGATTGCTCCACCATCGATGTCGCCACCGCGCGCGAAGTGGCTGCTTCAGCCGCCGCCGCCGGTTATGCCATGGTCGATGCCCCCGTCTCGGGCGGAATCGCTGCGGCCAATGGCGGCACGCTCACCTTCATGGTCGGCGGCAGCGAGGAAGCCTTCGCCCGCGCCGAACCGATCCTGTCAGCGATGGGTAAGGCCGTGATCCATGCAGGAGCCAGCGGTGCAGGCCAAGCGGCTAAAATCTGCAACAACATGCTGCTCGGCGCCTCGATGGTCGCCACCTGCGAAACCTTCGCCATGGCCGAAAAGCTCGGCCTTGATCTGCAGACGTTCTACGATATCTCCTCGAAAGCATCAGGCCAATGCTGGTCGATGACCTCGTACTGCCCGGTCCCAGGCGTCGGCCCGCAAAGCCCGGCGGACAACGATTATCAGGGCGGTTTTGCCACTGCACTGATGCTCAAGGATTTGAAGCTGGCGATGGCTGCAGCCGCCGATGCCGGTGCGCAAGTGCCAATGGGCGCACGGGCAGAGGAACTTTACGCCGCGTTTGCCGAGGCCGGAAATGCCGGTCTCGATTTCTCGGCCATTATCAAGACCCTGTAATCAGAGCTATTTTGTGCGGCTGGCGATGATCCGGCCAATCGGATCATCGGCCAGCGCCGGGTTCCGCTTGGCCGGGCGCGGCGGCAGCGGCTTTTGGGTGCTATAGCTTAGCTGGCGGCGTACCGACGCTGCGGGAACCGCAACTTCTGGCCGGATGCCGCGCAAAAAGTCTGCGCCGATCCGCGAGACAGGCGCATCGCCGGTCTTCACCTTTTGCGAAACATCGGCAGATGACAAGACCGTCAGCCGTTCAGACCGACCGGGTTTGTCCGGATAGATGAACCCGTTAACCGGCCACGCTGTCGTGCCCAGATCGCCAATCGGTGCGTACCAGACGCGGACCTGGCTCCAATCGTTACCGGGAGATACGTCCACCGCACGCACATCATCCTCAATCTGTCCGCGCCGACCGTCGATCTCGGACCAGTTGGCGTG
>JADYXV010000175.1 GCA_020853995.1 Novosphingobium sp. | reverse complement strand
TAGTTCAATCTATATCAATGCCCGTCCCGATCACGTTGGCATGTCTGGCGTCTCGGTTCCGATCGATGCCAGTTTTATCATGGCGGATGGTGTCGCCATGCGATATGCGCATGATCCGCGTGGCGGGGCGAGGCACAATGCTTCGTGTCGGTGTCGGACGGAATACTCTAAGGTGGAGAAGGTTTGATGGTTGACTTGGTGGCAAAGCGGACGCTTTGGGTTAAAATTGCAGACGCTTGCGGCGTTCCAGGCGGGAAAGCCGTGATGCTATTTGGTGATGATGGGGAACAACTGCCTAACGTCGTAGCTGTTGAATACTCAATAAAATCAGTTGGCCAAATTCCCACAATCACCGTTACGTTTATGGTTGACGGCAACAAAGTGAGGTTTGAATGACCTGCCCCACATGCGCTGAACGCCGCGCCAAGCTCCTAGAGGCATGGCAGAACCGCCAGATTGCCGAGGCTGTGAGGCAGGCAGCATTAGTGGCTGCGGAGATGGTTGGGGTGAAGCGGAAAGGTGGGGGCGAGAAGCCCCCACCCCAATCTTATTCGCAATAGAAGTCCCCATGTAAATCTTTTGCCTTAGCGCGGTATGCGGCTGCCGCATCTTCGCATGAGTTGTAGTATCCGATGTGATGCATCTTATTAAATGCATAAACTCTTGCTATCCATTTCTTTTTCTCTGGAACCCATCTCACTCCCTTGTATCCTGATTTATTCTTGCTTGTCAGACCGTAGTTCTGACCGTTTTGAGCATTTGACGCCTCCCGCAAATTATGTATCCTATTGTCTGTCCTGATGCCGTTAATGTGGTCAATATGCTCTTTCGGCCAGTCCCCATGATACAGAACCCACGCCACTCTATGGGCTGTCACGGACTTACCTAAAATTGAGCCATGTTTATACCCTGTGTCAGTTCTTGAGGTGAACGCCTCTCTATTCGCATTTTTCGTGTTCCATGCCTTCCATATCCTGTCATGAGAAAAATGCTTTCTATCTCGCGGCTTCCAAAACAGCAGGCCGCTGTCCTGGTCATAAGACAGGAACTCTTGCAAAATTTCCGGGTTGATGTAAACTTTCTTAGTCACGTAAACCTCCTTTTAAGGCAGGTTCAGCATAGTCCAGCTTGACTATCTCGTCAAGTCAAGTTGGACCTTGCGCCCCATAGAGGATGACTAGTAATGGCGTTCACTGGAACCGATCCCGTGGCGTGGGCCAAGCGCCAGAAGCGGGCTATCAATGTCCTGCCGGCACGTCTAGTTGAGGCATTCGCCAATGCGATGGCAACGCGGGTGGGTGTCGGGGGGTTTACGCCCGTCGATACCGGCAACCTGTCTCGATCGGTCACGATTTCGGCGTCCCCGATCATGCGTGATGGGCCGGGCTACAATTCGCCAGTGCGGCAGGATTATCGCGCGGCATCGTCGGTGGCCAAGGGTGATGGAAGCGCGTATGTATCATACAAGGCGATCTACGCACATCGTGTGAATTATGGATTCGTCGGGACCGACGTTCTTGGGCGATCATACAATCAAAGTGGGCGCGGCTTCAATGAGGCCAATATCGCGAGGTTCCCGGCAATCCTGGCGGGCGTCGTTTCAAAATTGAGGTTTGAGTGATGACCGCCACAACCGCTGTTCAGGACTGGCTTTCGCTTAAGGCGCGGATCGACACGCTTGTGACCGATCCCGTGTTGCAGCGATTTGAGCCTAATGCGGTTGTCACCCCGCCCGCCGGGCTGGCCCCGTTCCTGCTGATTTCCGATGTCCGCAATGACAATGACCGGAACGGGTGGGTGTCGTCCGATCTTAATGAGCGGTCAGGGACGCTGATCCTGGCGGTTCAATGGCCACTGGCGGCCCCTGTTTCGCACGTCCAGCTTATGCAGATTGGCGGAACCATCGCAGACCACTTCCCGGCGGATTTGTGCATGGGCCGATTGCGTGTCACGCGGAACGCTGATGTCTTGCAGCCCTATGTCGAAGGCGCATATCGCGTTGTTGTCGTGCGGGTGTTGTGGAGTTCGGTTTGACGCAATGATTGCCAAGCCATTCAAGCATTGTGGCGATGCTCCGTTTTTGTAATTCGGCGAGCGGGGTTCAATTCCTCGGAGTGGCTCCAACCAATCAAAAGGACGCCTAGAGCGTCCTTTTTTGTTTCATTCGTTTCCTGACCACGCAACAATCTTGCGCAACGGGGCAATACTCGCTAAGGTGGCGGCAGTTAAACCGCCCGCCATGCCGGGCATAGGAGTTATGCCCCATGGCCGATCCCGTCTCAGTCTCTGGTTCCAAGATCTACATTGGCCGCAAGGTGGCCTTCAAGTACCCCGTCGAACTTGCTGATTTCAGCGGCGCAACGTGGACTGAAATCACCGGCCTGACCAGCCTCGGCAGCCTTGGAAACACGCAGAATTTCGTCACGCAGTCGTTCATCAATCTGGGCTTTGACGTTCAGTTCAAGGGCACCAAGGCCGGCTCGGCCATGGAAAATTCGTTCGTGTATGATCCGAACGATGCCGGCCAGATTGCGCTTCGTGCGGCAATCGCGGATTGCTCGAACTACGAGTTCAAGCTTGAGGCTGGTGCTGGTTGCGCGCCCAGCGGCGTTGTCACGATCACGATTGCCTCGCCGGGTGTTGTGACCACTCCGGGCGGTCACGGCCTTTCGATTGGCTCGCCCGTCGCCATCACCACCACCGGCGCGCTGCCCACCGGCCTGACCGCCGCCACCACGTACTACGTGATCGCCGCAGGCTTCACTGCCACCACGTACCAGCTTGCTGCAACGCCCGGCGGCACCGCCATCGTTACGACCGGCACGCAGAGCGGCGTCCATACCGCCACCGGCCAGCCCGTTGGCCAGACTGCGCTTTTCCGCGCGCTTGCCGGCGAGGGCGTCACCCCGAACGGCGATGCCAATACGACGCAACTTCAGCAGTATCCGCTGGCCGTCAACAGCAACATCGTTCGCATCTGATTTGCCTAAGGGCGGCGGGGTTTCGGGTCCGTCGCCGCCCTTAGACCCGATCGGCCCGAGGAGTTACCCGAATGTCTTTCGATATTTCCAACCTCAACGCCAAGGTTGATCTTGCCGATGGCGAGTGGATTGACGACATCCCCGACCATCCCGGCCTTCGCCTGCGCGTTCGTTCGGCCCGCTACAAGCCGTATCGTGTCGCACTGTCGGCGTTCTACCGCGCGAACAACAAGTCTATCCAGACGGATGAGGGATTTGTTGATGCGCAGGCCGACACCGGCAAGTTCATGGCCGCCCACCTGTTGCTCGATTGGGATCAGTCCAAGGCCAAGGGTCCGAACGCCCTGACAGACAAGGGCAAGCCCGTGGCCTATAGCCCGGAACTGGCGCTGGCTATCCTGTCGGCGGACGACGACCTTGGCATCGGTGACGAGTATCGCGGCGCGGTGGCCTATGCGGCCGGCAAGGCGTCGGAACGTCTTCTTGAAAAGACCAGGGCCGCGTCGGGAAACTAGCGGATGCGTTGCGGTGGGCCTTGCTCCATGGTGAGGCCCACACCGCAGCGAGGGAGGCAAATATCAAATGGGTCGGGCCTGATCCCATCGAATTGAAGCCGGGGCTAGAGGAGTGGTATAGTGATTTCTTCGACCTCTCCACAGACCGGCAAATCGGCATGGCCGCAGGGCCTATCCCTCACGCAAGCATATTGCGCCACGTTGACGGGTGGCCTTGGGAAGAAGCCGATATGTTCCGTGAATGTATGCGCGCCATGGACGCAATCTATCTCAAGCCCCGCAAGGAATTGGCTGCATTCGCCGCGCCTCAAATGGACGGCGAAGCAAGGTTGCGCGCAATCTTCGGGGACCGATTGAATGACTGAGCTTTCGGCCCTTGGCGTCAAGATTACGTCCAGCGGCGTGGTCAAAACAACCAACGAACTTGATGCATTTGCCATTGCGTCCAGGAAGGCTGCGCAGGCGAACAAGCCGATCAATGTTAAGGCAACGGGGATCAATGCCAAGATATTGAACGATGTCAGGGCGCTGGATAAGGCGCTTTCGGCAGCAAAGGCGTCTGCCCGTGCGGGTATCGGCGTGAAGGTTACGGGCACGGCGGAAGCGATTGCGTCCCTTAACGCCGTAAGCGCGGCAGCCGCAAAGGCGCGGGCCGCCAGCAATGTCAATGCCAAGGTGACGGGCGGTGGCGGCCCATCGTCCGGTGATGTCAGCGCGGTCAATGGCCTTAAGGGTGCCGTCCTTGGCCTTGTGTCGGCATACACTCTCCTGCAAGGCGTCAAGGTTTACGCATCGCTGACCGATGAAAGCAAGATGCTGACTGCGCAGCTAAGGCTGGCGACATCGGAAACGGGTAGCTTTGCGAAGGCGCAGGAAGATGTTCGCCGGATCGCGGCAGGCACCCGCGCTGATCTCGATAGCACTGCCGCATTGTATGGCAAGCTGATGCTTAATTCCAAGCAATTGGGCATCACGCAGCAAGAGGCCGCGCGCGCTACCGAGACGGTTGCCAAGGCGTTCAAGGTGTCTGGCGCATCGACCGTTGAGGCGGCACAAGGCACACGCCAGCTAGTCCAGGCTCTGCAATCCGGCGTCCTGCGCGGTGACGAATTTAACACCATGGCAGAGGCTGCCCCGCGCCTGCAAAAGCTGCTGGCCGAAAGCCTCGGTGTGACGCAGGGCGCCTTGCGCAAGATGGCCGAAGAAGGTGAATTGACCAGTGACAAGCTGACCAAGGCATTCACGGACAAGCGCTTTACGCAAGGACTTGATGACGAATTTGCGCAACTCCCCGTCACCTTCGGGGATGCGATGACGCAAATCCGCAATGCGGCGGTGATCACGTTCGGGGCGTTTGATGAGGGCGGTCAATTCTCCAAGTCCATCACTTCGTTCCTGATCGGCGGGACGAAGGGCATGGCCGATTGGGAGAATGCGGCACGAAGCCTTGGTCAGACCATTGCGGTTGAATTTGCCAAGATCACCGCATTTGCGGAAAGCGTTACTGCAGGCATCCGTCTTTTCGGTGACGCGCTTATCTGGGTTAATTCCATTCCGGGCGTAAGCACTGTCACCAGTTGGCTTGGCGATGTCATTTCGCAGGTTTCCGAGTTGGCCAGTTGGCTCAACCCAATGAATGCCTTGTTCAACATCATCGGCCGAGTTGGCGAAAAGGCCGCCCAGCAGAAGCAGCGCGATCTTGTCGCTGATAGCCAGAACAGCCGCATCAACGCCATGATGGGTTTCAAGGGCAACGGTCAATTCCGGGATGACAGTCCGGCAATCACCCGCAACACTGCCGCCGTCACCAAGGCCACCAAGGCGCGGAAGGGTTTGACCGACGCGGAGCGTGATGCGAAGCGTGCTGCCGATGAATTGAAGCGCGCCTATGATCAAAAGGTTAAGTCGGCGGACGATTATATCGCAAGCCTTACGCGCGAAAATCAGGAATTCGGCAAGACGGCCAAGGAAATCCGGTTGATGGAAGTGGCGCGCCGCATGGAAGCGGCGGCCACCGATGAACAGCGCGCGGCGATCCAGCGCCTTTCCGATCAGCGCGAAATGAACATCGGCACCAAGGAATTGGCCGATGCCATGAAGATTAACGATCAGCGCGCGCGTGAAATTCAGCTTGTCAACGATGAAACCGAGGCGCAGCGCAAGGCCGGCGACGCTCGTATGGAAGCGCTTCGTGGACTGTCTGGTGACGCGCTGGAAAATGAACTTGCTCGCATCAATGACGAGTACGAAATCCAGAACATTCTTCTGCGCGCCCAAGCCGCCGCCGCGAATGACGCCGCCAATGCCGTGCATATCCTCGCCATGGCCAATGCCGAGATTGCGCAGGTCAGGCAGGCGCAGGGACAGGATGGTGCGGAGCGCGCATTCGAACAGAACAGGCGTAAGGCC
>JADYXV010000174.1 GCA_020853995.1 Novosphingobium sp. | reverse complement strand
CCAATCCAAGGGCGGCGGATATGGCGAAAGTAGCTGGCTAAAACTGTCGGCGGCTTGCGCACATGATCCTGACGCGGCTTTCTCGTCATGCTCTTGGGGTAAGTTTCAGGTAATGGGAGGGCACTGGCAAAAGCTGGGCTATCCGTCACCCTATGCGATGGCATGGACTGCGGTACAAAGCGAAGCTGACCATTACGAGATGCTTATTCGCTATATCGAGGCGTTTAGCCTAAAGGATGAATTGCAGGCGATTTCGGCTAACCCCGATGATTGTCGCGCTTTTGCTCGCGCCTACAATGGCCCTGCTTACGAACGCTTTGACTATCACGCCAAGATTGCAAGGGCGATGGCATGACCGAACCACTCGACCTGATCGACCTTGCGCACAAGCCGCGTGAGATGTTCCGCGCAACCATTGGCCTGCTTGCCGTTGTAGGCGGTCTGGCTGGCCTTGGGGCGCTGTTCTTTATCGAAGTGCCCACCGGCAACCGCGATGCTCTGATGCTCGGCCTTGGGGCTGTATTGGGCTGGGGCGCGGCTGTGATCGGGCATGAGTTCGGCGGGTCTGTCGCTGGGCGCAAAGCGGCGGAAGCGGGAATAAAGAAGTGATAGCCCTCATCACCGGCAACCTATGGCGCGCTCTAGCCGCCTTCCTCGGTGGCTTGGTGGTCATACTGCTGATCCAAATCCACGGCCTGCCCATCATCGGCGGTGGGCTTGTGTCGCGTCTCGAACGCATCACCGCGCTGAACGACGCCAACGTGAAAAGCCATCGCCAGACCAAGGACAACTTCCGCGCCGCAATGGCCGATGCGCAACGGCGTGAAGTGTTCCGTCTCGCCCGCGTGAAGGCTGAAACCGAAAGGAATAACGATGCTCGCGAAACCGCCGTCAATGCTCGCCTTACTGCCCTTCGCACTCGCTATGACAGCTTGCGGCGGGAACGTGGAGCCAGCCCTACCAGTGCAACCGGTGGCGTCGATGTGTCCGGCTTACCCGTCCCCGCCTTCGGTGCTGATGCAGCGTCCGACGCGGACGGACTTTCTACCGCGCTGATGTGCAGCACGTATGCGGTGCAACTGGATGAACTGATTAGCTGGGTTGAGGCTCAAGCGGCGGTCAATGTGAATGAGGAGCGCAAGTAATGCTGTCGTTAACGCAGGCTTTGACGCTTGGCCTTGGCTCTGGTGGGGGTGGTGCGCCTGTTGCACCAGACGCCGACGCATCAGCCTACATAGCCCGCATGTCCACCGCGCCAACGGCTGAGCAGGCCGACGCATACGATTATTTCGTGAAGCAAGCCAAGATCATCGGCGCATGGCCGTATATTACGGACTGCGGATTCCTCTGCGCACAGGACGCAGTGAGCGCGCGGCTTGGGGTCAAGAATGCCATTAACCTGTCGCTAATCGGCACGGCTCCCGAACACTATCCTGGCTACGGTACGCGCGGCAACGGTAGCAGCCAGGCATATAACACAGGCTACAAGTTCCCTGCCGGTCAGCAAGACAACGCGCATATGGGCGTTTACAGCATGTCGAGCGCAGGCTCCAATGCCAGCGACATCGGCAACGCAAATAGCGCGATTAACTGCCGAAGCCTTGGCACTCCCGACACAGCGTTTAGCCGCGTCAACGGTGCGTCGGCTGGCAGCGCAACGTCACTCGACGGCCTCGGCATTTTCATCGCCAATCGGACCGGCGCGCTGTCTGCTGATAACAAAATGTGGAAGCGCGGGGCTGTTATTCAGGCCAGCACATCAGCATCGGCGGTTCCTGATGCGACATATAACATTTGGGTTGCTGGCCGTAACGGTGCAACGCCAGAATACTCTGGCCGCACTATGGCGTTCTGGACTATCGGCACCGGTATGCCTGATGCGGTTTTGACCGCTTACAGCCTGCTAATCGAAAACGTCTGCGCAAGGCTCTCGGCATCGTACACCGCTGCCAATGTGACCGACAAGACCCGCGCGCTTTACCGCTACATGACACGCATGGCTCGCCAGCCATCGTATGTCTTTGGGGCGTTTGATAACGCATGGTGGGCGCTCGGCACCACGCCAAATCTACTTGATGATATCGCCACGATCACAAGCGGCAAAGTCCCCGCACTGATTGCGCACGACTTTGCCGACCCGCTCTCTATCGGTGGTGCGGCAGGTTCGGCGGCACAGATTGCACGGATCAAGGCGCACTACGCGGCGGGCGGCATCGTCACTGTCCAGATGCACCCCGGCAACCCTGTAACCGGTTCATTCGAGCAACTGCCATCGCTAGCGGGTACTCCGGGCAATCAGTACGACATGACCGGCAATCCCGTTGTGGCGTGTCTGACAGGCGGTGCGAAACGGGCTGAGTTCTTGGCTTATACCGACCGCATCATTGCGTTCCTGCAAGCCTGCACGGACGCCAGCGGCGCACCAATCCCTATCATCTTGCGCCCTTGGCATGAGATTAACGGTGGGTTCTTCTGGTGGACGGACCCAACGCCTGCGAACACAATCCAGCTTTGGCGCGACTTTGTGGATCGGATCAGTGCCGCTGGCGTTCAGAACGTGCTGTATTCATGGAACAACAACTTCTCTCCCACACCATCGGCAACGTCATACTTCCCCGGCTTGGCGTATGTCGATCTGCTCTCGGCGGACTATTACGAAAATGTCACCAACCCAACCGGATTGTCTTTGACCGAAACCGTTTTGAACGGGCTGACTTCATCCAATTTCCGTCGCCCTGTTTATCTGGGTGAGATCGGCTTTCAAGGCGCGGCAGACACCAACACTGGTCTTTGGCCTACGAAGGTCGGCGGGTACCACAAGGACCGGCTCTCACGCTCTGCCAGCTTCCTGCTGTGGCGTTCGACGTTCGGTCCATCGGCAGGCGGGGCTACCAATGCCGAGTTTGCGTCAATGGTGGCAGATACAGCCTGCATCACGCGCGATAGGCTGGTCGATGTTTACACGACAACCCCAAGCGCACCGCCTCCACCTGACGTTACAGCGCCAACGATAACCAGCGCCAACCCATCGGGCACTTATGCCGAAAACACGCCTATCTCTGGCACGTTGACGGCGAACGAGGCTGTCACATGGTCTAAGTCTGGCACGGATCAGGCGCTTATCACGCTCAATTCATCAACCGGCGCATGGTCGATCACATCGACGCCGGACTTTGAAACCAAGACCAGCTATTCGTGGACGTTCACCGCTACGGATGCTGCCAGCAATGCCACTAATCAGGTGGTGGCTATCACGATAACCGATGTTGTCGAGGGTGGCGATACGGCTATTTCATCGCTCTTTGCAGGCGGGGAACAAGGCGTTTGGTTCGACCCTTCGGACATTACGACCCTGTTCCAAGACACGGCGGGAACGGTTCCTGTCACGGCGGCGGGGCACTCTGTTGCGCGCATCAATGACAAATCCGGACGTGGCAACCACGCAACGCAGGCCACGGCGGGCAGTCGGCCAACGTATCAGGTTGACGGCGCGCGCGGGTATCTCCTGTTCGATGGCACGGATGATTTCATGGTCACACCTTCGATCAATCCCGGCAGTGACAAATCGCAAATCTTTACCGGTGTGCGGAAGTTGTCTGATGCGGCTTCGGCTATGGTGATCGAATTGGGAACCGGTGCCGGTGCGTCGATCAATTCGTCGTACATGCAAGCACCATCAGCAACCGGCGCGAACTCATATCGCTTCGGGCATGGCGGTTCTGGTGTGCAGGTGGCGGGCACTGGCACATTCGCAGCGGCACCTAATACCT
>JADYXV010000173.1 GCA_020853995.1 Novosphingobium sp. | reverse complement strand
TGCAATCAACGTATGACGATCAAGCCGTGGTCAACACGCCGCGATAGATCGGGTCTTCCATAGCGCGACCGGTGCCCAGCGCCACGCATGACAGCGGATCTTCGGCAACGCTGACAGGAAGGCCGGTTTCTTCGCGCAGATGTTCATCAAGGCCACGGATCAAAGCGCCGCCGCCGGTAAGCACGATGCCCTGATCGACAATGTCTGCGGCCAGTTCAGGCGCGGTGTTTTCCAGCGCGATGCGTACGCCTTCGACAATTGCGCCGATGGGTTCGGACAGCGCTTCGGCCACGTTAGCCTGCGTAATCGTGATTTCCTTGGGCACGCCGTTGACCAGATCGCGGCCCTTGATCGCAATCGTTTCGCCCACGCCATCGGCCGGAATAGTAGCGATGCCATATTCCTTCTTGATGCGTTCAGCGGTGCCTTCACCGATCAGCAGGTTGTGGTGGCGGCGCACATAGGAAACGATGGCTTCGTCCATCTTGTCACCACCGACGCGTACCGACGTGGTGTAAGCAAGGCCACGCAGCGACAGCACCGCAACTTCGGTCGTGCCACCGCCGATATCGACAACCATCGAACCGATGGGTTCGGTAACGGGCATATCGGCACCGATGGCGGCGGCCATCGGTTCAAGGATCAGGTAAACCTGGCTGGCACCGGCATTGCTGGCAGCATCGCGGATCGCGCGCTTTTCAACCGAGGTGGCGCCCGACGGCACGCAGATCACGATTTCAGGGAAACGCAGCAGGCTTTTCGAGCCGTTCACCTTGCGGATGAAGTGCTTGATCATTTCTTCGGCGACTTCAATGTCCGCGATCACGCCATCGCGGAGCGGGCGGATGGCTTCGATGTTGTCAGGCGTTTTGCCCATCATCATCTTGGCGTCATCACCGACGGCTTTGACTCGCTTGATACCGTTGATGGTTTCGATGGCGACGACTGAAGGTTCGTTCAAAACGATGCCGCGATCCTGCACGTAAACCAGTGTGTTGGCTGTGCCGAGATCGATCGCGATGTTTTGCGAGCCGAATTTGAAGAATCGGGAAAAGATCGAAGCCATCAGAAAATCCGTAAATAAACTGCGGTTTGGCGCACGGGCATGCGCCAGACCCCTTAGAATTTGCGCCCGGGAAGGTGGCTCCCTAGCAGGGGTTACCGGCAAAACCCATAGGCTTGTGCGCGATTGAAGGGATAACTTTTCCGCTTGTCTCGAAAAAACGCAGGTTCGGCGCTAGGCTCTGTCTGACTATGCGAGTCATCCGCCGTCTTCCTGAAACCTTGATCAACCGTATCGCCGCTGGCGAGGTGGTTGAACGCCCTGCCAGCGCGCTGAAAGAACTGGTCGAAAACGCCATTGATGCGGGCGCTGTGCACATCCACGTGCGCTTGTCCGAAGGCGGTCTTGCCATGATCGAAGTGACGGATGACGGCTGTGGCATGCGGCCTGACGAGATCGCCCTGGCGCTGGAACGCCATGCCACATCAAAGCTGCCAGATGAAGCAATCGAAGAGGTCGAGACGCTCGGCTTTCGCGGCGAGGCCCTGCCGTCGATAGCCTCTGTTGCTCAGGTGACCATCGAAAGTCGGCCGCAGGGTAGCGCAGATGGCTGGAAGCGCGTGGTCGACAATGGCACGCTCCTGTCCGAAGGCCCTGCTGCCCTGCCTCCCGGAACGCGGGTGCGGGTGGAGCACTTGTTCGAAAAGATCCCCGCCCGCCGCAAATTCCTGCGCAGTGCCCGGTCAGAATGGGCCGCAGCCCAGGATGTGGTTCGCCGTCTTGCCATGGCGCGGCCTGATCTTGGCTTTACGCTTGAGCATGATGGCCGCCGCGCCCTGCATGTCCAGCCCGATGAGACGCTGGAGGCGCGTGTTGCGCAACTGGTAGCGCGCGAACTGGCGGGCAATTCGGTTGCGGTCGATCTTTCGCGCGGCGATTATCATCTGGTTGGCGTTGCCGGTCTTCCCACGTTCAATCGGGGAATGGCCGATCACCAGTATCTGTTCGTCAATGGCCGACCGGTGAAGGACAGGCTGCTGATCGGTGCAGTGCGCGGGGCCTATGCCGATATGCTGGCGCGGGATCGACATGCGGTTTTGGCGCTGTTCCTTCAGGTTCCCGGCGGCGAAGTGGACGTAAACGTCCATCCCGCCAAGACCGAAGTACGCTTTCGTGATCCGCAACTGGTGCGCGGCATGATCGTGTCCGGTCTGCGCCATGCTCTGTCGAGCGGCGACCGGCGTTCGGCGCAGGCCCCATCTGCCAGCGCGATGGCGGCGTGGCAGGCAGAGCCGATTGTGCCAGTGCAGCAAGGTTCGATCTTTACGCCAACCTGGCGGCCGGAAGCGCGGGTTTCAGACGCGGGTCAGGCGTGGCGCGGCTATGAACAATCGGTCCTGGCCCCCATCGCGGGACGGGCAGAACAGGCGTCAGAGCCGGTTGTCGCAGCGACGCAGCACCCGCTGGGCGTGGCGCGCGGGCAAGTGGCCAACACATATATCGTGGCCGAAGCCGAGGATGGTCTGGTCATCGTTGACCAGCACGCCGCTCACGAACGACTGGTGCTGGAGCGGTTGCGCGCGGGCGGTGCAGGGCAGGGCGCTGCGCAAAGTCAGGCGCTATTGATTGGCGAAGTGGTAGAGCTTGAAGAGGTGGCCTGTGACCGGTTGGAGGAGGCCTCTGCCAAATTGGCCGAATTCGGGCTTGTGCTCGAAAGGTTCGGGCCGGGGGCGATGTTGGTGCGGGCCATTCCTGCTGCTTTGGCCAAAGGCGATCCTGCAAAGTTGGTGGCCGACGTGGCCGATGACTTGGCGCAAAACGGCGATGCCTTGCTGCTTGGCGAAAAGCTTGATCTGATCCTGGCGACAATGGCTTGCCATGGTTCGGTGCGGGCAGGGCGGACGCTGTCGGTGGCAGAGATGAACGCCCTGCTGCGCGAAATGGAAGTGACGCCGCGTTCGGGGCAGTGCAATCATGGCCGTCCGACGTGGGTCAAACTGGCGCATGGTGACATTGAAAAGCTGTTCGGGAGAAAATGATGCCGGTCTTGCCACGCAGCGCGTTGATTTTTGCCGGGCTTCTATGCCTTGCCGGATGCGAGGAAAAGGAGCCGACTGACGCGCAAGCTATTGCTGCGGTCAACGCGGCGCAGGACATCAAGGCTCCGGTCGAAGCACTGCTGCCTCAGCCAATCCTTTCGCCCGATATCACCAAGAACAAGCTGCACGGCACCGGTTGTGCGTTTGTGGCTGAAGGCGGCGGGATTGGCGCGGTATTGCTGGCGCAAGACAAGCGCGGGGTGATCAAGGTTGAAAATGCGCTGATCATTCTGGCACCCGATACCGGCAGCGCCCAAATGCCGATGGGCAGTTGGTCGCGCTACACCGGCAAAGAGAACGCGCTGACGTTATCGGCCAGCGGCCCGATTGCTCCGCTGGGCACCGGAAAGCAGTTCAAAGGCAGGTTGGTGATTACCGACGAGCATGAGCGTCCCGTTTATACCGCCAATGGCGACGTACAATGCCGGACGATTTGATCCGGCCATCGTTACCGTGATGAAGGCAAAGGATCAGGAATGATCCGGTAGCGCGCCATGATAATGCTGAAGATGCCGAACAGCAGCAACCCTGCGGCCACAAGCGTGAATGCATTGCCAGTATCGCGCAAATCGTTGATCACTCCGCCAAGCGAGAGAACTTCGCGGCTGTTTTCAAACCATGCCGAACGGAGAAGTGACCAGCCGATCAGGGCGAAGACAACGGCTCTTGCGGCGTGACCTGCGCGGCCAATCCAGCATGTTGCCTGTGGCGCGCGTGCCGAAACATGTTTCATAAAGCTGGCAGTAAAGGCGCTCTTAGCCTGAAAAACTGCCGCAACAGCCAATGCCAATCCGACAATGCTCAACACGGTTGACCCCAAGGAATAGCCAAGCGCGCTTTCCGCCCATTGCGCTGATTTATCGCCACCCGATCCTTTTGCGCCGCCAGCGAACTTTGCAGCGGTCCATGCCATACCTGTATGAACACAGGCGCTGGCTAAATAGCCTATACGATGGGCAATGCCCTTTGCGTCCGAACCCTTGCGTTCAATATCGAAAAACGCCGCCGAAAACCGGTAAAGCGCATATCCTATCAGGCCTGCCGCAGCGAGGTAAAGCACCACCCAACCAGCCGGGACATCGGCGACCATGGCAAAAGCATCGCTGGCACCGTCATCCACGTTATCATGACGCACGGTGGTCAGTGCGAGGTAGGCCAGCAAAACATAGACTACGCCGCGTGTGGCAAAGCCCGTTCTGGCCAGCCACACGACTTTTTCCGATTTGTCGACCATTGCTGTTCCGGGCTCCGCCTTCTTGGTTGAGCCACATGAACGTCTACCTGCCCGAAAAGTGCCGGGCTATCATAGGCTTGCGATCAGACGTTGAACTTGAAATGCAGGACGTCACCGTCCTTGATCTGGTATTCCTTGCCTTCTTGCCGCAGCTTGCCCGCATCACGCGCGGCGCTTTCGCCGCCCAGCGATACGAAATCATCATAGGCAATGGTTTCTGCGCGGATGAAGCCGCGCTGCATGTCGGAATGGATTTCGCCAGCCGCTTCAGGAGCCTTTGCGCCTTGATGCGTAGTCCATGCGCGCGCTTCCTTGGGGCCGACTGTGAAGAACGTGATCAGGTGCAGCAGTTCATACCCTGATCGGATTACGCGGGCGAGGCCGGTTTCGTGCAGGCCCATTTCTTCAAGGAACACGCTGCGCTCTTCCGGGTCCATGCCGACCAGTTCGGATTCGATGGCGGCCGATACGATTACCGCGTTTGCGCCCTCAGCCTTGGCCTTTTCGAACACGCGGGCCGAAAAGGCGTTGCCTTCAGCCGCGCTTTCCTCGTCAACATTGCAAACGTAAAGCACCGGCTTGGCCGTCAGCAATTGCGCCTGCTTGAAAACGCGTTCTTCTTCCTCGTCCTTGGGCTTGGTCAGGCGGGCAGGCTTGCCTTCGCGCAGCAATTCAAGCGCTTGGCCAAGGACCGATGCGATCAGCTTGTTTTCCTTGTCGCCTTGCGCGGCCTTCTTCACTGCTGCCGGAACGCGCTTTTCCAGGCTTTCAAGGTCGGACAGCATCAACTCGGTTTCCACCGTGTCTGCGTCAGACACAGGATCAACCTTGTTATCAACGTGCTGGATGTCATCGTTCTCAAAGCATCTCAACACATGGACGATGGCGTCCACTTCGCGAATGTTGCCAAGGAACTGGTTGCCAAGGCCTTCGCCCTTTGACGCACCACGCACAAGGCCTGCAATATCAACGAAGCCCAAGTGCGTCGGGATGATCTTCTGGCTGCCCGCAATCGCGGCCAGCTTCTCAAGCCGGGGGTCAGGCACGCCGACATTGCCGACGTTGGGCTCAATCGTGCAGAACGGATAGTTCGCTGCCTGCGCAGCTTGCGTTTCGGTCAGCGCATTGAACAGCGTCGACTTGCCGACATTGGGAAGCCCGACGATACCGCAACGAAAACCCATTTCCACACTCCTTGTCTGGATCGCGCCCTTAGCGGTGGTTGGCGGGTTTGGAAACCTTCGCCGACGATTCAGCCTATTCTTCGCAGGTTTTCACGAAAATTTCAGGGCTGGGTGCGAAAATGTCGCCATGAAAAAGACCCTGATTCTCCCGCTCGCCCTGTTGATCGCCTCATGTGGTGATGATCCTGCTGCGCGCATTGCACGTGCGCGCGATGAAATCGCCGGTATGGAGCTTGGCGCTGCACGCGTCGATCTGACCGCTGCGCTGGCTGCAAAGGGCGACGATGTCGAACTTCTCAAGCTGCTGGCAGGCGTGCAATTGCGTCTGGGTGATGGCGATGGGGCACAGGCGAGTGCAGACCGTCTGGAGCGTCTGGGCTTCAAAGGCCCCGAACTGAACCGCATCCGTGCCGAGGCGGCATTGTTGCGCGGGAAGGCTGAGCAGGCGCTAGCCATGCTGGCGGATGACAATTCTACCACGGCATGGCGGGTGCGCGCGGCGGCCAGAATTGCGCTCAAGGATACGCAAGGCGGAATTGATGCGATGCGGCGCGGTATTGCTGCGGGCAGCGACCCGCTGCTGTTGCGCGACTACGCACGGTTCCTGATCGACGCCGAAGACCTTGACGGTGCACAGCAGCAAGTCGCCGCGCTTTTCCGGTTGGCGCCCGATAACTTTGACGGCTTAATGCTCTCTGCCGACATTGCCGCCCGGCGCGGCAAAATGGCCGATGCCCACGCGACGCTTGAACGTGCGGCAAAACGCTATCCCAAGCTGGCGGACCCGTGGATCGCACGGGCCAAAGCCTATGACATGGAGGGCAAGCTGGACGATGCCATAGCGATGACTGAACGGGCCGCTGCGCTGGCACCCGATGATCGCGGCGTCATTGATCTGAAGGTGCAATTTGCAGCTATGCAGGGGAATTGGGAGGAAGTGCGCAAAGTGCTGTCTGCCCAGGAAAGCACACTTGATCCTGTATCGACCAATGGCCTGACTTATGCCGAAGCGATGCTGCGTACCGATCATCCCGAGCAGGCGCGCGCCATGTTCCAGCGTGCGCTGAGCCGGTCACCCAACAACCCCTATTCGCGTCTGATGCTTGCCCAGTCGCAGCTTGCCACAGGTGATGCTGCGGCTGCTTATGCAACCATCCGGCCACTTTCGGACAGCATTCTGGCCGGTCCAGAGGAACTGCAACTGGCCGAGAGGGCGTCGCGCGCCTTGGGGAGTGCCGATGCAGACGTCCTGAAGGCAAGGCTGGCTGCGATCCGTACCAGCCAGACCGCGGAACTGAACAGCAAAGGCCAGAACGCTCTTGCCCGCGAGGACTGGAACGGGGCCATCGCAGCTTATGGCCAGTTGGCGCAATTGGGCAAGGATGCCGAAGTGATGAAGCGTCTTGCCATGGCATTGAGCCGTGCGGGCCGTACGGACGACGCCATCAAGGCCGCTGACGAAGCGCGGGCTTTGCGTCCCGAAGACCCGGACATGACCTATATGGCAGGCTATGTCAGGGCTGCGGGGGGGCGGGACCGTGAAGTCGCGCTTGGTTTGTTGAAACAGGCTAGCGACAAAGATCCCGCAAACGCTTTGTTCAAGCGCAGTCTTGCAAGGTTCT
>JADYXV010000172.1 GCA_020853995.1 Novosphingobium sp. | reverse complement strand
CGGCCATCAGATGCACTTGCGCCACGGACCGCGTCTCTATGCCGGTGCCCGCAGACAGGAACAGCGCATTGGTGAAATGGGTCACGGCCTCGCGGATAAAGTGCCCGCCGTTGATCATGCCGTGGCCATAGACCGAATGCACCACATCGCCCGAATGCACGCCCAGCCAGCGGTACAGCCGCCCGACCAGCAGGTTGATCACCTCGCGCCCCTTTGGTCCGAACATCAAAGGTTGCGGGCGGCCGGTGGTGCCGCTGGTGGTGTGCAGCACCACGGGCGGACGGGCCGCGCCACCACTTCCGAACGTATCCAGCCCACCGAAATCGCCCAGTGGCGGGTGTTCGGCGATGGAGGCCATCAGGTGCTGCTTGTCATAGACCGGCAGCTTGGCGATATCGGCCAGGCCATTGATGTCGCCAGCCTCGATCCCTTCATTGCCCCACAACCGCTGATAAAACGGGATCTGCCACCCGCGCGCCATCACTTTGCGGAACTGCGCATCTTGCAGCGCGAACAATTCATCGCGGCTGATCGACCGGAACTTTGTGAGGAAATCATCGCCGATGGGATGATCGGCAAGGATCTGCTTTATATCCAGCGTTTCGAAATATGTCGGGAACGTCATTGCGGGTCCGTCAGATAGGAAAGAGGGGCATCGAACAGGCGCAAGTCCGGTTCGGCAAAGGCAAGACGGCGGCACAAATCGCGCTTGGCGGCGGCTTGTGCGGGCGAAAGCGGCGCTTGCGGTGCGCCCAATGTGGCGGGCACACCGCATTCCGCGCGCGAACCATCGGCCAGCGTCACCAACAGTCGCTGCGGTGAAAGCGCGTTGGGATCAGCATTGCCATCATCATGGTGCGAAAACCGCGCGGCAAGCGCGGCGATTGCCGGATCGGCGAAAGTTTCGGGCGTAAACCGGCGTGGATCGATCTCACCATCGCGTAGCATCAACGCGGCCAGAAACGGCAGGCACAGCCGCGCATAGGCAGGCGTCATGCCCGGATCATATTTGCGCCCGACAAGGTGGCGGATCAGCGGCGGGACATAAGCCTCCACGGCCACAACATCCGCCCCATGAAACTGGGACAGCGTGCCCAGCACCGCATGACTGGCGCGGCCTGATGGATAGGGCTTGGTGCTCACTTCGCTGATCAGCCAGCGTGTGCCCAGCGTTGCGGTGTAAGTATCAAGGCTGCCCCGATCAAACAGCCGCAGGTGCCCGAACGGTCCTTCGATCACGTCATGCGCGGCGGTGAGGCCATGGCGCACAAGATCGACCGCATGGATCGCCCCGCGCGCGGCATTGGCAAATTGCAGCGGCAGCGCGATGGACCCTTCGGTATGCGCCTGCATCGTGCCGGCGGCATGGGCGTGCGCCATGCCAAGCACATCGGCAAAGGCAGCTTCGGGCAGATTCTCGATGCGCGCTACGGCAAGCGCCGCGCCATAAATGCCGGTGATGGCAGGGCGAAAAAACGACAGGCCGCTTTCCGCCGCCAGCCCCAATCCTGCGGCCACATCCACGCCAACGGCAATGGCTTCAACCACTGCATCGGCATCGCAGCCGCCCTTGCGGTCAACCGCCGCCATGACTGCCGGAACCACGGCGGACATGGCGTGAACCACCGCGCCTTCGTGCACCGCATCCCATTCAAGGCAATGGATCGCAAAGCAATTGGCATAGGCCGCAGCACTGGCGGGCAGGCGTTTATCGCGCGCGATCAGGCGGGCATCGTCACCTTTTCCCCAACTGCGCGCCACCGCCAGCACACCATCCATGCCGGGACCGGTCGATCCGGCAGCGCCCACCGCCAGCGTATCGGCAATAAGGCGTAGCGTATCGGACCGCACCGCTGCGGGCAGCGCGTGGCGCGCCGCTGCAAAAGCGACAAGCTGTTCGGTGGGTGTCACGCCATTCTCCGCATGGCGAAGATGCTGGCATGCAAGGCTTGGCTTTTCGCGGGGTAACGCGATAATGACCGGACAATGGATAGTGCCCGACAGGGTATTCCGTGAGGGACAGGTTTTTGGACGAGCAGGCAACCTTGGTGAAAGACCGTGCGCCACCGCGCTATTTGCAATTGGCGGGCGAATTGCGGCGCAAGGTTCTGGCGGGCAATTTCGCCGGCACCTTCCCGACCGAAGCCGAATTGTGCCAGCATTACAACGTCAGCCGGTTTACCGTGCGCGAGGCCTTGCGCCGGCTTGCAAGCCGAGGGCCTGATCGCGCGCCGCCGGGGTTCGGGCACCACGGTGCAACCGGCCGCCGCGCGTGGTGGCGCGCTGCACCAACCCATATCGAACGTGGCCGAATTGCTGCAATATGCCAGCGGTTCGCGCATCCGTTATGAACCGCGCGGGGCCGTGGAACTGCCCGGCCTTGCGGTGGGCCATCTGGGCGATACCGGGCGGCGCGACCGCTGGATCTGCTTTTCGGGCACCCGCCGCATTGAAGGCGATCCGCGCCCGTTGGCGGCAACCGATGTGTTTTTCCACCCCCGGCTGGAAGCGGCCACAGCCGCGTTCGAACTGGATCGCGGCACGCTGTTTGCGCAACTGGACGAACTGGCCGGAATCCACGTTGGCAAAGTGACACAGGATATCCAGGCCATCCCCGCCAGCACCGAAATCGCGCGCATTCTGGGCTTGCGGCGCGGCATGCCGGTGCTGCGCGTGATCCGCTGCTATCATGATCTGGGCGGCAGCCTGTTTGAAATCTCGGTCACTCACCATCCCGGGGACCGCTTCGTCTATTCGATGCACATCGACGTGGATGGCTGATCGCGTCATAATTCGGGGACGGGGCCGGGAACCCAAGCCGTTTCCCCAGGGAAACTGATCGGCGGCGCAATGTGGTGCCGGCCATCGGCTTCCACCACCATGCGGCGATGCGCGGTGTGGGGCTGGTCAAATGCCTCGCGGAAATCCAGCACCGGCGCGAAGGCCACGTCGATCTGCTCCATCCAGTGCGTCCATTCATCGCGCGTGCGCGCAAGGAACGTCTCGCGCAGGAAGGCAATCAGCGGGGCCTGATCGGGGCCAGCTTCGGCCAAAGCCAAAGGCAGCAAGTCGATCCGGCCCAAGGCGTTTAGCAGATTGCGCGCAAACTTCTCCTCGCGACCGCCCAGCACCACGTGCTTGCCATCGGCAGTTGCATAAACCTGATAGAACGCCGCCCCGCCCAAGGACCGCTGCGTGGCCGAACGCGGGCTTGCCCCGCCTGCAATCGCGCCGCTGGCAGTGTGGACGCACCACGGCAGCATCGTATCGAACATGGCGATATCGATGTAATCGCCCTTGCCGGTCTTTTCCCGCCCGATCAGCGCCATCAGCACAGCGGCCAGTGCGGTCAACCCTGCGCCCATATCGGCGGCGGGCACGGCGGGCACCACCGGCGTGCCATCCGGCCCGTCGTTGACCGACATGAACCCCGCCAGCGCCTCCACCGCCATATCGTGCGCGGCATGGCCCGCAAGCGGCCCGTCCTGCCCGAAGGCCGAGATCGAGCAATAGACGATGGCCGGATTGATCGCGCGAACCGCATCATAATCAAAGCCCAGCCGCTTCATCACGCCGGGGCGGAAGCTTTCGGCAAAGACATCGGCGCTGGCGATCAGTTCGCGCAGCCGCGCCTTGTCGGCCTCAACCTTCAGGTCCAGCACCAGCGATTGCTTGCCGCGATTAAGGTTGGCAAACCACACCGATTGCCCGTTTTCAAACGGAGCCATCGCGCGCACCGGATCGCCAGCGGGCGGCTCCACCTTGATCACGGTTGCGCCCTGATCGGCCATCATCACCGTCATCGCAGGTCCGGGAAGGAACTGCGTCAAATCCAGCACGGTGATGCCTGAAAGCTTGCCCATTTATACGACTCCGGCAGATCGAAGCGCGGTGGCCTCCTCGTCTGAATAGCCAAGTTCCTGCAAAATCGCTGCGTTATCTGCCCCCAGCAGCGGCCCCGCACGATTGGGCAGGCGCTGCCCGTCCACCTTGATCGGGCTGGCCAGCACATGCAATCCGGCGCGGTCAGGGTGATCTACGGTATCGCGCATGCCGATGGTTTCCAGCCACGGATTGTCCATCGCCTGATCCAGCCCATAGACCGGCGATACCGGAACATAACCCTCCAGCAACGCCATCCAGTGCGCCACGGGTTGTTCGCTGAACGCTGTATCCAGCACTTGCGTCAAAGCATCACGATTGGCGAGGCGATCGGCATTGGTGGCAAAGCGCGGATCACCGGCAATGTCGGCGCGGCGCATCCGCGTCATCAGCACGTCCCAGAACTTGGGCAACTGGCACATCACAAACATCCAGCCATCTTGCGCCTTCACCATCTGGCTGGGCGTGGCCGATGGATGGGCAGAGCGCGGGGTGCGCCCCGTCACATCGCCTTCGTTCATATACCACAGCGCGGGGTAACTGGTCTGGTGGACGCCGGCTGAAAGCAGATCGGTATCGATCTCGCGGCCAAGGCCGGTGCGCTGCGCATCTACCAGCGCGGCCAGCAATCCCACCGCCATGATCGTGCCGGTCATGAAATCGACCATCGACAGCCCCATGCGCTGCGGCTCGCCATCGGGATCGCCGGTCAGCATGCAGTACCCGGCCTCGGCCTGCATCAGATAGTCATAGCCCGGCCATTTGGCCCGCGCGTTGTCGCGGCCATAGGCAGACAAATGCGCACAGACGATTGCGGGGTTGATGTCCTTCAGCGCCTCATAAGTAACGCCCATCCTGGCAGGCAGATCACCGCGCATGTTGTTGGCCACCGCATGGGCAGTCTTGACCAGCTTGTGCAGAACCGCTTGCCCCTCTGGCGTTGCCAGATCGAGCGTTAACGAGCGCTTGTTGAGATTGAACGCCTGAAAATACAGGCTTTCATCCTTGCGCAGAAAGTGCGGGCCGACGCTGCGCGCCGTATCGCCGCCGCCTTTGCCGTCCTTGCGCGGCGGCTCGATCTTGATGACCTCGGCCCCCAGCTGCGCCAGATGCATCGTGCCATAGGGACCGGCGCCGTACTGCTCGATCGAGATGATCCGGAAACCGGCAAGGGGGAGTGATCGCTGTGTCATGTTCAATGTTGCCCCTTGCAAACTGCCCTTGCGTTTCCGTCACCCTGAACTTGCTTCAGGGTCCAGCTCTCCTCACGCACGAACGGTGCAGGCCGAGGGATGGATGCTGAAACAAGTTCAGCATGACGGGGTTGGAAAGCCAAAGTTTGCGGCAGGATCAGCCCTCCGCTCATGCCGGGTTCCGCTTTACCCATTGCTTGGAAATGATGATGCGCTGCATTTCATTGGTGCCTTCGCCAATGCACATGATCATGGAATCGCGGTAATAGCGTTCGATCTCGTATTCCTTGGAATAGGAATAGCCGCCGAAAATGCGCATGGCTTCCTGTGCGTTGGCAACGCCTGCTTCGCTGGCGAAGTATTTGGCCATGCCCGCTTCCATATCGCAGCGTTCGCCACGGTCATATGCGGCAGCGGCATCCAGCGTCAGCAGGCGGGCGGCGCGAGCGCGCGTCACCATTTCGCCCAGCTTCAACTGGATCGCCTGATGGTCGGCAATCGGTTTGCCCATCGTCTGGCGTTCCTGCGCATATTGCGTGGCAAGCCGCAGCGCGCCTTCGGCAATGCCCACACCGCGCGCGGCCACATTGATGCGACCCAGCTCCAGCCCGCCCGTTGCCTGGAAAAAGCCTTGGCCTTCCTCGCCACCGATCAACTGGTCTGCGGGCACGCGGAACTCGTCGAACACCAGCTCGGCGCTGTCGATGGCCTTGTAGCCCAGCTTGTCGAACTTCTTGCCGATGGTGAAGCCTTCGCCGCCTTCGCGCTTGTCACACAGGAAAAAGCTCATGCCTTTATAGCGGGGCTGCGCATCGGGATCGGTCTTGGCGATCACGGCAAAGCACGATCCGTTGATCGAATTGGTGATCCACGTCTTCGTGCCGTTCAGCACGTAATGATCGCCATCGCGCCGCGCCGTGGTGCGGATGGCCTGCAAATCGGTGCCCGCGTTGGGTTCGGTCAGGCCAAGCCCACCACGAATTTCGCCCGCAGCAAACTTGGGCAGCCACTTTTGCTTCTGCGCCTCGGTGCCGAACCGCTCAACCGCGCAAGCCATGATCAGGTGCGAATTGAAAATGCCGGTGAGCGACATCCAGTGCGACGCGATTTTCATCACGATCTTGGCATATGTCGCCGATGGCAGGCCCAGCCCGCCATATTCCGTGCCGATGGTCGCGCCAAACAGGCCCATCTCGGTCATCTGCCGCACGATCTCGGCAGGCCAGATGTCGTTGTGATCGTGGTGCATCACAACTTGCGGGGTCAGTTCCTTCTCGACCCATTTGTTGATGCCTTCCAGCAGAGCGGCTTCTTCATCCGGGTCCATCGGCGGGCGGGCAGTGGTTGGCGCGGTCATCGGTTTGTGGCCTTTTATGGAATGTTGCATCGCATCAGAGCGGCTTGGCCCTGACCATCATCCTTCGACAGGCTCAGGATGAGCGGGGTGTGAAACCGGGAAGATAAAAAGCTGGCGGGCAACCCAACTTCCGCTCATCCTGAGCTTGTCGAAGGATCGCCCATCAACACCCACCCGCTCAATCACTCGTCCATCGGCCCGAAGCCGCGCTTCCAGATCAGCATTACCCGCACGAAATCGCACACCACATCGCCGTGCTGGTTCTTGCCGATGGTCTTGATCGTGACGATGCCTTGCGTCGGGCGCTTTTCGGATTCGCGCTTTTCCAGCACTTCGGTTTCCGAATAGATCGTATCGCCTGCAAACACGGGCTTGAGCAGGCGGATTTCCTTCCAGCCCAGATTCGCCACGGCCTTTTGCGACACGTCCGAAACGCTCTGCCCGGTCATGATCGCCACGGTCAGCGGCGATGCCACCAGCGGTTTGCCGAATTCGGTCTTGGCGGCAAATGCATGGTCGCAGTGCGAGGGATGCTGGTTCATCGTCAGCAGCGAAAACCACGTATTGTCGGTTTCCGAGATCGTCCGGCCGGGACGGTGTTCGTAGATATCGCCCACGACGAATTCTTCAAAGAACCGGCCATAGGTTTCCCGGTAACGTCCGGGAGCGACTTCGACGGCGCCTTCACGCATTGTTTTTGCTTCCTTTCCGCTCAAGCACCGCACGGTAATTCTTGATAACCGGCGCTTCGAGCATCTTGCCTTTGAAACGGATGACTTTGCCGCCAGCGGCGTCATAGGCCGCGATGGCCTCTTCGGCCTCGGCCACTTGCCTGTCGGACGGGGCAAAGGCGGCCTCGATGGCGGACACTTGGGATGGGTGGATGGCGGCCTTGGCGGTAAAGCCCAGCGCCTTGGCCTTGGCGCATTCGGCCACCAGACCATCTGCATCATCAAGGCCGATGAACGGCACATCGATGGTCGGCACTTTGGCTTCGGCACAGGCCAGGATAAAGGCACCGCGCGCGGCCAGCAGTGGCTCCCACGCCAGCGCGACGCCCAGTTCGCCCGAAAAATCGCCGCCGCCAAACATCATTGCGGCCACGTTTGGCGCAGCCGCAATCAGATGGGCATGGCGCAACCCCTTGGGCGTTTCCACCAATGGCACCAGCGCGGGGCAACGCGTTCCCAGCACGCGCGCCACGATCTCCACCTCGACCGGGCTTTCCACCATCGGCAGCAACAGCGTTTCGGGCATCACATCGCCTGTTGCCAGCGCGTGCAGATCGGCAATGCCCGCCGCCGTGGTGACGGCATTGATGCGCAGGCCCCAGCCCGGCTCGCCCGTGGCAATCTGCTCCAGCGCTGCGGCGCGCGCGGTTTCCTTGTCTGCTGCCGGCACCGCATCTTCCAGATCGATCACGGTAAGGCCCGCGCCCGCCGCCTTCGCCTTGGCAAAGCGGTCGGCCCGCGATCCGGGCACAAAGATCATGCTGTTAGCTGCGAACACGCAATAGGCCCCCTTGATTACCGTGACAGTGATTTGTCCGGACAACTATAAAGTCAACAGCGCGACTCACATTTCGCGCATCACTCTCCACCTGTCGGACAGGATTGGCCGTCACGCGATCACCACACCGGCTTCACCACGCCGAGGAACGAAATCGCCAGCAGCAGCGCATAAGTGATCCGCACCCAGTGCCGCGCGCGATCCATCGCTGCGCGCAACGGCACTTCGGTTGCATCGCTTGATCCTTGGCCAACCACCGCCATCAGCAATGGCCCCACCGGCTTGAACAGAAAGTCGATCATGAACGCGGCGATGAAGATCGCGCCGAACAGCAGCGCCTTCCATGCCAGCCACGCAGGTTCAATCGGCCAACGGGTGATCACGCTGGATGCGCCCAGCCACAAATATCCGCCGCCCGCGCCATACTGCAGCCAGTTTTCGATCCGGCGGTTGCGCGCGGCGCGGGGCGTCTGGTCATGATGATGCGCGTCCCACACCAGCCACAACCACACACCGGCAAAGACCCAGGCCGCCGCAATCAACGCGACCGGCGCAGCCCACCAGCCGCCCATCTGCGCGACCGACAGCGACAGCGGCACCATCAGCGCAAAGGCGGTGCGCGGCACCATG
>JADYXV010000171.1 GCA_020853995.1 Novosphingobium sp. | reverse complement strand
TCGTTTCGGGCGCTGATCCTACGGGCGAGAGCTTCTACTTCCTCGAAATGAACACCCGCCTGCAGGTGGAGCATCCCGTCACCGAGGCGATCACCGGCATCGATCTGGTCGAGCAGATGATCCGCGTTGCTTATGGCGAGAAGCTGGCGATGACGCAGGACAACATCAAGATTGATGGCTGGGCGATTGAAAACCGCGTCTATGCAGAAGATCCCTATCGCGGGTTCCTGCCTTCGACCGGTCGTCTGATCCGCTACAACCCGCCGGTTGCCGGTTGGGAAGATGACGGCGCGGAGAACGGACGGCGCGGGCTGGATGGTGTGCGCGTGGATGACGGCGTCTATGAAGGCGGCGAAGTTTCGATGTTCTATGACCCGATGATCGCCAAGTTGATCACATGGGGGAAAACGCGCGATGAAGCGGCGGACAAGCAGATTGCGGCGCTTGATGCGTTCGAGATCGAAGGCCTTGGCCACAACATCGATTTCGTTTCCGCCATCATGCAGCATCCGCGTTTCCGTTCGGGCGAATTGACCACCGGCTTTATCGCCGAGGAATATCCGGACGGTTTCCACGGCGCGGCAACGTCTGACGAATTGAAGCAGACACTGGCGGCGCTGGCAGGGTTCCTCGCCACGGCGCGGTCCGACCGCGCGCGCCGCGTGGACCAGCAACTGGGTGACGAGCTTGATCCGCCATACGAATGGGCGGTGAAGATTGGCGACAGCACTTTTGCCGTGACGCTGGACGAAGACGAAGTGACGGTGGATGGCAAAGCCATTGATCTGGCGCTGGAATACACACCGGGTGACCGGATCGTGCATTGCGAGATTGATGATCAGCCGTTGTCAGTGAAGGTTGAGCCGACCCGCGCGGGCTTCAAGCTGACGACGCGTGGGAGCATCCACAAGGTGCAAGTGCTGCCTGCACACGTTGCGCCCTATACCCAGCACATGATCGAAAAGATTCCGCCGGATCTTTCGAAGTTCCTGATCTGCCCGATGCCGGGCCTGCTCGTGACGCTGAACGTGGGTGTTGGCGATGCGGTGGAGGCGGGGCAGCCGCTGGCCGTGGTGGAAGCGATGAAGATGGAAAACATCTTGCGCGCGGAAAAATCGGGCAAGGTGAAAGCGGTTAATGCCAAGGCAGGTGACAGCCTTGCGGTGGATGCGATCATCCTTGAAATGGAGTGAGGTGACGCGGGGTTGGATGACAAGTCTGACCCCGCTTTACGTCTGATTATCCGGCGTAATCACCCAAGGCGTGCCACCCTTTTTCGGATAATGCCCATTTCGGGTATGGCCTAATGTCGTTCAGCCGCGATAAAGCGCGCTTGCCAGATATTGGCGTCGGTTCGGTTCTGGCCGGATCGGGCAGTTGGAAACAGACAGGGTTGGTCGATGGCAAAGTTTACAAGTGCATTGGTTGTAGTGGGCCTTGCGGCTTCGGCTCTGGCAAGTGCGGCAATGGCTGCTCCGCCCAAGGGTGATCCGGTACTGGGCAAAAAAGTGTTCATGCGCTGCATTGCATGCCATGCGGTTACACCCAGCGCTGCGGCAAAGATGGGCCCGAATTTGGCAGGTGTTGTCGGCCGCAAGGCAGGTGCAGCGCCAAACTTCAAGTATTCGGCCGCGATGAAGAAGGCCAATCTGAAGTGGGATGAAGCCACGCTGGACAAGTGGCTGACCAAACCGTCAACATTGGTTCCCGGTACGTCGATGGCTTTTGCTGGCGTGCCCAATCCCGATGAACGCGCTGCGGTTATTGCCTATATGAAGAAGCCGACACCTTGATCGAGACTTGAAGGTTGAAGAAGGGGCTGGTGGCCGGATTGGCACCTGGCCCCTTTTTTGTTTGAGCGAGCGGTGTCTCGACTTCGGCCTGAATGGCCGAAGTTTATCCTGAGTGCATCGAAGGGCTCGACACGAGCGGGATCTGTTTTGGATCGGTGTAAAGTTATCACGCTACAGAAGGTATTCGAGGCTGTTGGCCCTCTTGCCTCACGCCGCCAGTGCGTAAGGCTCGATTTCGCCACTGAGGTATTGCTTCTTGGCCTTGGCGCGGCTGAGTTTGCCTGAGCTGGTGCGGGGCAGGGTGCGCGGGGGGACCAGTTCGACGACGCAGTTCATGCCGGTGATCGAACGCACCTTGTCGCGGATCTGGTCGCGCAGTTTTACGCGCTCGATAGGGTCGGAAACGCGACAATGGACCAGCACGGCGGGGGCTTCTTCGCCATTTTCGGTTTCGACCGAGAAGGCCGCGATATCGCCCTGATGGAAGCCGGGCAGTTGTTCCACGGCCCATTCAATGTCTTGTGGCCAGTGGTTTTTGCCGTTGATGATGATCATGTCCTTGGCGCGGCCGACAATGAACAAGTAGCCCTGTTCATCGACATAACCCATGTCGCCAGTATCCAGCCAGCCATCGACCATGCATTCGGCAGTCGATTCCGGATCGCGGAAGTAGGAGTGCATCACCGATGAGCCACGGCACCACACTTTACCGATATGGTGGTGGGGCAGTTCGTTGCCCTTTTCGCCGCGAATGGCCAGTTCCATACCCTTGATCGGAACGCCGCAATTGACCATTGCGCGGTAGCGGGCCGGGCGTGACAGATCGCGCGGTGTGCCCGAAAGGCGTTCTTCTGCGACCAGTTCAACGCGGATGCCTTCGCCCGGTGGCATGATGGTGACGCCAAGCGTCGCTTCGGCAAGGCCGTAGCTGGGCAGGAATGCATCAGCGCGGAAGCCGGCAGGGGCAAAG
>JADYXV010000170.1 GCA_020853995.1 Novosphingobium sp. | reverse complement strand
GTCACCAAAGCGACTTTGCCTTCTACGCGGCCCATAACCTTCTCCCGATTATTGTATGTTTAAGCGGCACCATCTTCCGAAAAGTAATCCGGCATGCCCGCAGGCCAGATCACGCCCCATTGCGCCTGCCCGCCATCGATGATCATCAGATCACCGTTGATGAAACGGGCAGCAGGCGAAGCCAGATAGGCAATCGCCTCGGCCACATCCCAGGCATTGCCGCGCATTTTCATCGGGTTGGCCTTGTGGAAGCGCGCCAGCGCCTCTTCGGGATACATCCGGAAGCCCTCGGTCTCGATCACGCAGGGGCCGATGCAATTGACGCGGATGTTCAGCGGCGCCCATTCGGTAGCCACTGTTTTCGAAAGGTAAATGACGCCAGCGCGCGCCGCGCAAGTATGCGCTGCTTGCGGCATTCCGCGCTCCACATTGGCAACGATATTGATGATGTGCCCCGGCTTGCCATCGGCCTGCCACCGCTTGGCCGCCTCCTGCATCATCCACCAAGTGCCGTTCAGGTTGGTGTCGATCACAGCCATCCAGCCTTTACGGCTGAAATCGATGGCGTCCTGCGGGAACTGGCCACCGGCATTATTCACCAGCGTATCAAGGCCGCCAAAGTGATCATGTACGCTGCCGATCAGCGCCTCGACGGCATCAGGATCGCGGATGTTGGTGGATTGGCACAGTATCTCGCGGCCTGTGCTCTCACGGATCAGTGCGGCGGTGCCTTCCAGCTTCTCAGGGTCACGCCCACAGATGGCAACGTTCGCGCCCAGCCGTGCGGCACGATAGGCCGATGCCTTGCCCATGCCGCTGCCCGCGCCGGTTATCAGGATCGTGTGCCCGGCCAAAAGATCGTCGCGGAACACGCTTTGCTGCTGGACCAGCGTCTCATCGTCCAGCCCGCGGCGCGGACGGCCAGGATCACCCGGCTCGGGCCGAAAAATCTTCGGTTCTTTCATCTTCGGCGCGTCCAAAGGCTCTCCCCCTCGCGGTTCGATCATGTGTCTGGTCCTGTCGAACCTGCTGTCGCACAGGTTAGCGCGATGCAATAAAAAAGACAAACAGGTTTGATTTTCATTTGCGCAAATGCTTGCCCTGCACCACGCTCGGCCTGGTCTGATCGGTGTTGAAAAAACGGCGCACTATCCAGACCGTTCCGGACAAGCGCCGTAACCCTTCTGTGACATGCAGAGGCTTATCGGTCTTCAAGCGCAAGCGCTGCACGCCATTAAAGACAGAATATCTGAGGGGAATCAGGTATTTGCAGGCGGAGCCAGCGCACCGATCTGGCCTTCCAGATGACGCAACATCGGTTCAACTTTGGCAGCATCCATCGCGCCGGTTTGCAGGCTGATTGCCATTCCTTCAAGGATGGTTTGCGACAAGGTCATCGCCAGATCGAAGTTTGCCGGAACCGCAGCCCATTCAGGGAAAAGCAGTTCGGCCTGCGCATTGAATTTTTCACGGAATTCATCTTGCAGCGGCTTGAGAATGCTGGCCAATTCAGTGTCTGTCCGCGCAGCGACGGCCAGTTCATGAAAAGCGATGAACGCTGGCTTTTGCAATTGCCGCCAATACGTTTCGACAAGATCGGTCACTTCGTGGTCAGGCTTGTCAGCGGCACGGCGGAATGCGCGCAACCGCTTTTCATGCAGTTCGGCAATCGCCGCCTTGATCAGGGCCGTGCCGTTTTCAAAATGGTGCATCATCGCACCGCGTGAAAGGCCAGCTTCTTCCGCGACTTTCGGTGTGGTTGTATTGGCATATCCGTGTTTGACCAGACACCGCACGGTTGCGTCGATCAGCCGCGCGCGGGTTTGTGCAGCCTTTGCTGCCTGAACTTGCGGGCCCTTGTCGTTCACCGGGCGTGGTTGCCGAACGGGCCGGGTTACCCGTGTGCGTGAAAGTGCCATTGTTAATCGCCTGATTTCCTGCGTGCCGCCAAAATACACGCGTGGTAACGCATAGCCTTAGCGCGATGGTGCTGGCTGGCGCAAGACCCGCAATTTCTGCCCATACCAGCACCGGCGCACGGGAAATATCTCACAGAAAAAGACAGATATGATTGTCTTTTTATGCGGGCGGTGTATCGTTTCTGCATAAACAACAGCGCCAGCACAAGCATGGCAGGCTGAACCTGCCCGGACGGGCATGGGCCAGATTGGCAAGGGGATGAATGGTGGACCGGCAATCGATCTTTACCATGGGTGCGATGATCAGGGCATCTGCGCAAGAATTTGGCGATGCCGAAGCATTGGTCTTTCCCGATCAGAGAATCAGCTATCGTGAACTGGATCGATCAGCGCGGCGCTGGGCACGGGCCTTGATTGCATTGGGGGTCAAGCCGGGAGAACACGTCGGCTTGTTGATGCCGACATGCCTCGAATTTATCGAGGCATTCTATGGTATTGCGATGGCAGGGGCGGTCGCGGTTCCGGTCAACGCACGCTATCAGGCGCACGAATTGGCATATGTCACGCGCGATGCAGATCTGGTCATGCTGATCACTGCAGGACGGCTCACCGATTCGCTCGACTATTGCGAGCGCGTGATCGCCGCCCTCCCCTCATTGACCGGGCCTTCGCTGTCCGGGCCAATCGCTGCAAAGGGCCTCAGCCTTCCCGAAGCGCCAAAGCTGCGCCACATCATCTCGCTCGACGAGGTGTGCGACGCCGCAATGATGTCAGCCGCGTCCGCCCTGACGCAGGGCGTTTCGGTGCCGCAAAGCGAAGTAGATGCCCGGATTGATGCAGTCGATCCGCAAGATACGGCGATGATCCTCTATACATCAGGCACCACTTCCAGCCCCAAGGGCGCGCTGATTTCGCATCGCGGGCAAGTGGGCAACAG
>JADYXV010000169.1 GCA_020853995.1 Novosphingobium sp. | reverse complement strand
CCGCGCACCGCTCCGCAGGCAAAATCGCTTGAGGCAATTCTGGAAAGCCGCGGACGCAAGCTTGATCATGTCGTGGAACTCGACGTGAACGAGGACGCTTTGGTTGAGCGTATCACCGGCCGTTACACCTGCGCGTCGTGCGGTAAGGGCTATCACGACACGTTCGAAAAGCCTGTAGTTGAGGGCACGTGCGACAAGTGCGGTTCCCGTGAATTCAAGCGCCGTCCGGATGATAACGAAGAAACCGTACGGACGCGCATGGCGGAATATCGCGCCAAGACAGCGCCGATCCTCCCGATCTACGAAGGCAATGGCATTGTGGCCCGCGTTGATGGCATGGCCGATATGGACGAAGTGACTGCGGCTATTGAGGCGATCCTTAACGGGCGCTAATCTTGGTCCCGGTTCGCCCGTCCCGGCGCGGACGGAAGGGGCCGTTCCATGCGCAAGTGTCTGGTATTTTTGGCGGCGGGGCTTTCGGGTCTCGCCGTTCCTGCGTCTGCTGAGGTCGTTCAAAAGAACGAGGCCGGTTTTGTCATTCGCGTTATCGGTGAGGTTGCAGCCGCGCCAGCGGTGGCTTGGAACACGTTTGTTTCCCCGGCAAAGTGGTGGAGCAATGCGCATACGTTCTCTGGTGAAGCCGTAAACCTTACCCTTGATCCGTCGGCGAACGGTTGCTTCTGCGAAAAGCTGCCCGTGCCCAAGGATGCGCCGGTCAGTCCACGGCCGGGATCGGTCATGCACATGCGTGTGCTTTATGCCGAGCCTTATCGCGCGTTGCGTATGACGGGTGGGTTGGGGCCTCTGCAGTCAGAGGCTGTTACTGGCACCATAACGGTCACATTCAAGCCGGTTGATATGCCAAACGGGAAGGGTACCCGCATTCTGTGGGAGTACGTTGTCGGCGGCTACATGCGATATAAGTCCGACACTATTTCGGTCGCGGTGGATAAGGTCCTGGCCGAGCAACTGGCCAGTCTGGTGAAACTGGTCGGGCCGTTGCAAGCACCCGCTCCTGAAGCCGCTTCTGAAGGTATTGTCGAAGCGGAAATTCCGTCTGGCGAAAACTCGGTGCCTGCACCTGACCCCACTTTGGACGAGGCGGCGGCGGGTGAATCTGTAAAAGCGGCGCTGGATAAAATGTTTAAGAAGAAAGAGGACGCGCCTCCCCGATAAGTCCATGCGTTTCGGCGCTTTTGCTAGCGCCAAAAGCCGCTAATCTATCCCCGACAAAAGCGCGACTCGGCCTACGGCAGAAGTCGCAGCGTTACGGGCCGCATCTGCCACCACGGTGAGCCTAGTTTAGGTTCCAATCAGGGGAGAGAATTGTGGCCGTAACCGATCATGTTGATTTACCGACGTTCATGGAGGGTGTGAAAAAGCGCAACGCGCATCAGCCTGAATTTGTCCAGGCCGTGCAAGAGGTCGCCGAAGATATCTTCGAGTTCATGCAGGACAAGGAAGAGTATCACGCCCAGCAAATCCTGCGCCGCATCGCAGAGCCTGACCGCGTCGTGTCGTTTCGCGTCTGTTGGGAAGACGATAACGGCAATGTCCGCGTCCAGCGTGGGTGGCGGGTGCAGAATAACAACGCGATCGGGCCATACAAAGGCGGCATCCGCTTCCACCCTTCAGTCACCGAATCTGTGCTGAAGTTTCTGGCTTTTGAGCAGACCTTCAAGAATGCGCTGACCGGCCTGCCGATGGGCGGGGGCAAAGGTGGTTCGAACTTCAATCCCAAGGGCAAAAGCGTGCGCGAAATCATGCGCTTCTGCCAATCGTTCATGACCGAGCTCTATCGGCACATTGGCGCGGATGTCGATGTTCCGGCAGGTGACATTGGCGTGGGCGCGCGCGAAATTGGCTTCATGTTCGGCCAGTACAAGCGCATCACCAACAACTTCACCGGCGTACTGACAGGCAAGGGGCTTGAATGGGGCGGATCGCTCATCCGGACCGAAGCTACGGGGTATGGCGCGGTCTATTTCCTCGCCAACATGCTGGCGACCAGGAGCGAAGACCTGCAAGGCAAAACGGCAGTCATTTCAGGATCAGGCAACGTGGCGACCCATGCTGCGGAAAAGATCGTCCAGCTTGGCGGCAAAGTCCTGACAATGTCGGATTCCGGAGGCTACATTCACGATCCCGACGGCATCAATCAGGAAAAGATTGATTGGGTGAAAAGCCACAAGACGCATCGTCGCGGGCGAATTGAGGAATATGTCGAGGCCTATCCCGGGGCCACCTTCCATGCCGGAAAGACGCCGTGGGGCGTGCCGTGCGACGTTGCGCTGCCGTGCGCTACGCAGAACGAATTGCTCGGCGATGATGCCCGCATGCTGATCGCCAACGGCTGCAAGGCGGTGTCGGAAGGTGCCAATATGCCGACCGATCTTGACGGCGTTCACGTGTTCAAGGCCGCGAAGATCCTCTACGCGCCGGGCAAAGCGTCCAATGCTGGCGGGGTGGCGGTGTCCGGCCTTGAGATGAGCCAGAACTCTGAACGCCGTTCGTGGAAAGAAGACGAATTGCAGCAGATGCTGAAGGACATCATGCTCGGGATCCACAAGTCCTGCCTTGCCTATGGCGATCAAGGCGGCGGGTATGTGGATTATGTGAAGGGTGCGAATATCGCAGGCTTCAAGAAGGTTGCCGATGCCATGCTGGCGTTTGGCGTAGTTTGACCCAATGGTTTGCCCTGCCGCCCGAGACTCGGGAAGCAGGGCCGACTCAGATGCGGGCTATTGCCGGACAGGCTTGGTGCAGGCGGTTATTACACCAAATCCGAAGCGATTGGCGCATGAACGGTGGTCACGGCCAGACGATTTATGACGGGTATTCGTCAACAGCTTTGGCGGAATTTCGCTTGCAGCTTAGGTATTTGGCTGCTCTTGAGTCCGCATCGGCACAAAAATATTGTTCCCCTCTTGTTCTAATAGAACGGAAAGGGTACAAAGCCCTTGTTGACGGTTCATGTGAGCCAACTCTAGCAAGGGATACGTAGCCATGGCGGCACAGCTCAAGCTCATCGAGGAAGGTAAGATCAAGGACATGGATCGTCAGAAGGCGCTCGACGCAGCCCTTGCGCAAATTGACCGTGCGTTCGGCAAGGGTTCGGCAATGAAGCTTGGCTCGAAAGAAACCATGCAAGTGGAGGCGATTTCCACCGGCTCGCTTGGGCTTGATATCGCGCTTGGCGTCGGCGGATTGCCGCGCGGCCGTGTGATTGAAATTTACGGTCCGGAAAGCTCGGGCAAAACCACGCTTGCATTGCATGTGATTGCCGAAGCCCAGAAGGGCGGCGGCACCGCTGCGTTCATCGATGCCGAGCACGCGCTTGACCCGGTCTATGCGCGCAAGCTGGGCGTGAACATTGATGAACTGATCGTCTCGCAGCCTGATACAGGTGAGCAGGCACTGGAAATCGTCGACACGCTGGTGCGTTCGAATGCGATTGATGTGCTTGTGGTCGATTCGGTTGCCGCGCTCGTTCCTCGTGCCGAAATCGAGGGTGAGATGGGTGACAGCCACGTTGGCCTTCAAGCCCGCTTGATGAGCCAATCCCTGCGCAAGTTGACCGGATCGATCAGCCGTTCGCGCTGCATGGTGATCTTCATCAACCAGCTGCGCATGAAAATCGGCGTGATGTACGGCAATCCTGAAACAACGACCGGCGGCAATGCCTTGAAGTTTTACGCTTCGGTCCGTCTCGACATCCGCCGCACGGGCCAGATCAAGGACCGCGACGAAATCGTCGGCAACGCAACGCGCGTGAAGGTCGTAAAGAACAAGGTCGCTCCACCGTTCAAGCAAGTCGAATTCGACATCATGTATGGCGAAGGCATTTCCAAGATCGGTGAAATTCTCGATCTGGGCGTGAAGGCCGGTGTGGTTGAAAAGTCAGGGGCCTGGTTCAGTTACGACTCTATCCGCATCGGGCAGGGCCGTGAGAATTCCAAGAACTTCCTGCGTGAAAACATGGAGATCTGCAACCGCATCGAAGCTGCGATTCGCGGCCGCACCGATCAGGTTGCCGAAGGACTGATGGCGGGCCCGGACGCGGACGACGACGTTTGATCCTTCAAGGTGGCCAGTTGCGCAGTGACCAGCGCAACGGTTGACCAAACCAAAGAGCCCGCGTGTTCCCCGGCAGGAACATGCGGGCTTTTTGATAGGCCGTCGATGGTGTACGTGTTAACCTGCCGGTTAAAGAATGGAACAACTTCGGCGTAACCGGATTTACGTTAGCGACGTTACGTCCGTCATATCCGCAATTCGCTGATCCCCACTTCGCAAGCTTTAGCCCCGTCCTGCTACCCTGCGCATGCACAAATCAATTTGGCCGCCTCGATAGCTAATCATTCAGAACTGCCTGGAGAAACCGCATGTCGATTATCGTACATCACCTGAACAACAGTCGATCGCAGCGTATCCTCTGGTTATTGGAGGAGCTTGGACTGGATTATACCATCCGGCATTACCAGCGCGACGCGATCACCAACCTGGCGCCGCCGGAACTGAAAGCCGTACATCCACTCGGTAAGTCGCCGCTTTTGGAAATTGATGGGCGTATCATCGAAGAATCCGCTGCCATCGTGCAGACATTGTGCGAGCGTTATGGTGATGGCGCCTGGCTTCCGGCACCCGGTACTGACGATGCCTTGCGCCACCTTGAATTGATGCACTTTGCCGAAGGATCGGCAATGACACCTGTTCTATTGCAACTTTACACTGCAAAACTGGGCGAAGCTGCGGCACCGCTTGCGCCGCGTATCGCCGAACAACTCGTCGCTCACTTCACTTACATGGAGCAGATTCTGCGCCCGTCGGGACATTTCATCGGGGATGACTGGACAGGGGCTGATGTGATGCTGAGTTTTCCTGCTGAAGTTGCGGTCATGCAAGGGCAAGGGGCCAAGCTTACGAAGCTTGCCGGATTCGTTGATGCCATTCACGCCAGGCCAGCATGGCAGCGCGCGCGTGAAAAGGGCGGGGCATACTTCACCATGTGATGCTTGTGCGAACTTGTCCTTCCCAAGCTTCGGCCGTAGCATTGCATCATGACAGATATAGCAGATTGGCAAGGCGGGGTTGGCCGCAACTGGGCTGCACAATGGCAGCGCACCGATGTCACCTTTTCTGAACTGACGCCGCGATTGCTTGAAGCAATTGCAGAGGAGCCCGGCGGCTGCATCATTGATATCGGCTGTGGTGCGGGCGAGATCGCAATGGCCGTTGCAACCGCGCGGCCCGATGCAGAAGTTGTCGGGGTAGACGTTTCGCCCGATCTGGTTGCAGCGGCGAAGGAGCGATTTCACACTACGCCGAACCTGTCATTCGAGCTGGCCGATGCGGCCAGATGGTCCGATCCTTCGCGCGTGCCAGATCTTTATGTATCACGCCACGGCGTCATGTTCTTTGATGATCCGCCTGCTGCGTTCAGGCACCTCGCAGCCCGGGCAGTTCCCGGCGCGCGTCTTGTGTTTTCGTGCTTTCGCAAACCGGCACAGAACATCTGGGCCAAGGCGATTACGGAAATGTTGCCCGGTCCGCAGGCGGCAACCATGCAACCTTTCGCGCCCGGCCCATTTGCCTTTGCCGATCCGGATCATGTCCGCCACTGCCTTGCAGGTTGGCGGGACTTGAAGTTTACGCCGGTTGATTTTGACTACATCGCCGGGATCGGCCCAGATGCCGTTGCCGATGCCATGGCTCTGTTCCAGCGAATCGGTCCGTCTGCTTTCGCGCTTCGAACGCTTCCCCCGGATGAACGCTCTGCCTTTGAAAAGCGCCTGCTGGAACTGGTTGAGGCGCATCATGACGGTGCTCGCGTGACATTCCCCGCCGCAGCGTGGTTATTAACCGCAACTTCCGATCACTCTAATGGATGAAACGTGCTTGTAGCGCGTCAAACGCTCGCCTAATCGGCAGTTATGACATCGACGAACGAAATCCGCCGGTCCTTTCTCGACTACTTCGGCTCCGCTGGCCATGATGTGGTGCAGTCTGCACCGCTGGTGCCTTATAATGACCCGACGCTCATGTTCACGAACGCGGGCATGGTCCCGTTCAAGAACGTGTTTACCGGGCTCGAGACTCGCGCAACGCCGCGCGCCACATCATCGCAAAAGTGCGTGCGGGCAGGTGGCAAGCATAATGATCTGGATAACGTCGGCTACACCGCGCGCCACCACACGTTCTTCGAGATGCTCGGCAATTTTTCTTTCGGGGATTATTTCAAAGAGCAGGCAATTACCCATGCCTGGACACTGCTGACCCGTGAATGGGGCCTGCCCAAGGACAAGTTGATCGCCACCGTCTATCACACCGATGACGAGGCATTCGCCCTTTGGCAGAAGATTGCAGGACTGCCCGAAGACCGCATTATCCGCATTGCCACGAAAGATAACTTCTGGGCCATGGGTGATGATGGCCCGTGCGGTCCTTGTTCGGAAATCTTCTTCGATCATGGCGATCACATATGGGGCGGCCCCCCGGGATCGCCCGAAGAAGATGGTGATCGTTTCATCGAAATCTGGAACCTGGTGTTCATGCAGTTCGAACAGACTGCCGGCGAAATTACCGGAAGTCTGCCTAAGCCCAGCATTGACACCGGCATGGGGCTGGAACGCATCGCGGCAGTGATGCAGGGTCAGCACGACAATTACGATACCGACACTTTCAGGGCATTGATCGCAGCATCGGAAAGCCTGACCTCGGTCAAGGCCGAGGGTGACCAGCGCGCCAGCCACCGCGTGATCGCGGATCACTTGCGTTCGACCAGCTTCCTTCTGGCTGATGGCGTTCTGCCTTCGAACGAAGGGCGTGGCTATGTGCTGCGGCGGATCATGCGCCGCGCCATGCGCCATGCACACTTGCTGGGCGCGCGCGATCCGTTGATGCACCGCTTGGTGCCTGCACTGGTGGCAGAAATGGGGGCGGCTTATCCCGAACTCGGCCGCGCACAGCCGTTGATCGAGGAAACGCTGCTGCGCGAAGAAGTGCAGTTCCGTCGCACGTTGTCGAACGGCCTCAAGCTGCTCGACGAGACAACCGGCGCGTTGGGAGAGGGTGATAAGCTCCCCGGCGAGACTGCGTTCAAGCTCTATGATACATTCGGCTTCCCCTACGATCTTACCGAAGATGCCTTGCGGGCTCGCGGGATTACCGTTGATCGCGAAGGCTTTGACGCGGCGATGGCACAGCAGAAAGCGGCTGCGCGGGCGGCGTGGAAGGGTTCGGGGCAGGCGGCAGATGGCGAAGTGTGGTTCGACATTGCCGAACGCGTCGGCGCAACCGAGTTTACCGGCTACACTGCCACGACCGGCGAGGCGCAAGTCGTCGCGCTGGTAAAGAACGGCAAGGAAGTAGACAGTGTCGGCGCGGGTGAGGCGGTGACCGTGATCGTCAACCAGACGCCATTTTATGGCGAAAGCGGTGGTCAATCCGGGGACGCCGGCACGATCACCGGTGCTGATGGCCTGTTGCTGGCGGTTGACGATACGTCCAAGCCGCTGGGCCGGCTTCATGCTCACAATGCTACGGTGAAATCGGGCGCGATCAAAGTCGGCGACATGGTGAAGCTCGACATCGACGTCGCGCGCCGTGATGCGATCCGCGCAAACCATTCGGCCACGCACTTGCTGCATGCCGCTTTGCGCGGACGTTTGGGCGGCCACGTCACGCAAAAGGGATCGTTGGTTGCCGCTGACCGGTTGCGTTTCGATTTTTCGCAACCGACGGCGCTTACGGCGGACGATATCGCGGCCATCGAGGCTGAGGTTAATGCTGAAATACGGGCGAATGAAGCGGTCAGCACGCGTTTGATGACGCCGGATGATGCCATCGAGGCTGGCGCTATGGCGCTGTTCGGTGAAAAGTACGGCGATGAGGTCCGCGTGCTCAGCATGGGCCGCGTGACGGACAAGCATTATTCGGTGGAACTGTGCGGCGGCACCCATGTGCGCGCGCTGGGCGATATCGGGGTGTTCCGTATCGTATCGGAAAGTGCCGTATCATCGGGCGTTCGCCGGATCGAGGCGGTCACCGGTGAAGGCGCGCGCCAGTGGTTCATCGCGCGCGAAGATGCGTTGAAAAACACGGCTGCGATTTTGCGCACTACGCCGGAAGACGTTGAAGCGCGTGTTGCCGCCTTGATGGATGAACGTAAAAAGCTTGAGCGCGAATTGGCAGAGGCGAAGAAGGCACTGGCGCTTGGGGGCGGTTCAGCCAAAGCCGAGCATGCGGACGAAGAGGTCAATGGCGTGAAGTTTTCGGGCCAGGTGCTCGAAGGCCTTGATCCCAAGGATTTGCGCGGATTGCTTGATCAGGCCAAGCAGCGCCTTGGTTCGGGTGTCGCGGTGATTGTGGCGGTGAATGAGGGCAAGGCCAGCATTGCAGCGGCGGTGACTGAAGATCTGACTGGCAAAGTCAGCGCTGTAGATCTTGTGCGGGCCGGTGTTGAGGCGCTTGGCGGCAAAGGCGGTGGTGGCCGGCCCGATATGGCGCAAGGCGGCGGACCGGACGGCACAAAGGCAGGTGACGCAGTCGCCGCAGCCAAGGCTGTGCTGGCCAACTGATCTCGCCCAAGGGTTTGCCAACAGGTCAGCGCGCTGCTTTTGACGCCGTTTTGCGTTACGTGGCTGTGCGTTCGCGCAAGGAGGCAGATTTCAACCTTGGCAAAGAATTCAGTTCGCCTTCTTCCTTGATTTTCTGGCGGAATTCGTCGCGCTTTTCATGGATCGAGGCGATGACCGGCCCCATCGGGAAGCCAAGATCGACGAGGACGGCTTCTGACAGTTGTAGCGAACTTTCGAGCGTTTCGGGCACGGCGTGGCTGGCGCCTGCCTTGTAAAGTTCGGCGGCATGGCTGGCATCGCGGGCGCGCACGATGATCGGAAGGTCGGCGTGTGCCGCGCGTAACTTTTTGACCAGACGCAGGATCAATACCGGTTCATCCATAGTGAGGATCATGGCTTTGGCATTGTCCAGGCCGAGCCGCTGGATCGCGGCTTCGCTATCGACATTGCCGAACACCACGGGCAGACCGTCTCCGCGCGCGGCTTTGACGATGGCCGGATTGGTGTCGATGCCAAGCCATGGTGCGCCGTGAACGGTCAGCAGTTCAGCGATAAGACGCCCGACGCGGCCAAATCCCATTACGACGACGCGTTCACCTTCCGGTTCGGCCACTGCCACGGCTTGTCCTGCATCGGCTGTCCGGTTGGCGACCCGCTGGCCCCAATTGCGTCCGAGAAGCGCCAGAAGCGGTGTAATCGTAAGCCCGATCGCTGTTACAATTTGCCAGAACTGCGCGGTTTCGCGATCGATCAGCGCAGCCTCAGCCGCAGCGGTGAGCACGATCAAGGTCGTTTCCGACGGACTGGCCATGAGGATGCCCGCTTCAAGTGCTGTGGCGCGTTCCTTGCCCATGGCGCGCAAGGCAAATGCGGTGACCATGGCCTTCAGGATGACAACGCCCAGCACGGCAGCGGTCAAAGGTAGAATCTGGGCCCAAACCACGCGCAGGTCGATGCCCATGCCAATCGTGATCAGGAAAACACCCAGGGCAAGGCCCTTGAACGGCTTGGTGATTGCCTCGACCTCGCTGTGGTATTCGGTTTCAGCGATCAGCAGACCTGCAAGCAGCGCGCCCATGATCGGGGAAAGACCAACCATCGACGTGGCCAGTGCCGAGGCAATGACGACCAGCATCGTTGCGGCCAGAAACAATTCTGGGCTTTTGGTGAGCGCTGCCTGCGCGAACAATCGTGGCAGCAACATGCGGCCAAATACCAGCAGCGCCGCGACGACCAGGCCCCCGTACAAAAGCGTCTCGGCTAGAGTGGGACCTGCATCTGCGATGGCATAAGGTGCGAAAGCGCCAAGGATGAAGATGATCGGCACCAGCGCGATGTCTTCGAACAACAACATGGCAAGAGCGGCGCGTCCGACAGAGCCTTGCGTGCCAGAGATCGGCAGTACCAGCGCAGTCGAGGATAGCGCCAGGGCTAGGCCCAGCCCGAACGCCCCGCTGATTGGCAGGCCTGAGGCCATCAGCACGCCGGCAAGGAGGAATGCCGATACGCCCAGTTCCATCGCGCCAAGGCCGAAGACCAAACGTCGCATGTCCCACAAGCGGTTGAATGACAATTCAAGCCCGATTTCGAACAGCAGCAGGATGATCCCGAATTCGGCAAACGGGGTGATCGCCGCCGGATCGGTAATCGTGATGTGATAAAGCCACGGATATTGCGAAACGAGCGAACCCAACCCGAATGGTCCGACTGCAAGGCCGACGAGAATAAATCCGATGATCGGGGTAATGCGCAGCCGGGCGAAGGCCGGGATGACAATTCCGGCCGCACCGAGGACCACAAGAACGTCAGAGAGTGCAGTTGTCGGTTCGAGATTTCCAGCCATTCATGCTGGTTAGGCAATGGGGGCTCAAGTGTCACGGCCAAATGGAAAAGGCTCCGGCGTGAACCGGAGCCTTTCGCATAATTGACCGTCTGATGGCGGAGGACTTAAAGTCCCTTGGCCATTTCCGTTTCGAGGTTTTCGACGATGGCTTCGAAGAACTTCTCGGTTGTCATCCACGCCTGGCTTGGGCCGATCAGCAGTGCGAGGTCCTTGGTCATCTTGCCGCTTTCAACGGTTTCGATGCAGACACGCTCAAGCGTTTCGGCAAACTTCACCACTTCGGGCGTTTCGTCGAACTTGCCGCGATAGATCAAGCCGCGCGTCCATGCGAAGATCGATGCAATCGGATTGGTCGAGGTCTGCTTGCCCTGCTGGTGCTGGCGATAGTGGCGCGTGACCGTGCCGTGCGCTGCTTCGGCTTCTACTGTCTTGCCATCGGGCGTCATCAACACCGATGTCATGAGACCGAGCGAACCAAAGCCCTGCGCGACAGTATCGGACTGCACGTCACCGTCGTAGTTCTTGCAGGCCCAGACGAACTTGCCCGACCACTTGAGCGCCGAGGCGACCATGTCATCGATCAGGCGGTGTTCGTAAACGATCCCGGCTGCGGCAAACTTTTCCTTGAAGCCCTCGTTGTCGAACACTTCCTGGAACAGATCCTTGAACCGGCCATCATAGGCCTTGAGAATCGTGTTCTTGGTGGAAAGATACACCGGCCAGCCAAGGTTCAGACCGTAGTTGAGGCTGGCGCGGGCAAAGTCGCGGATCGAATCATCAAGATTGTACATTGCCATGGCAACGCCGGCTGATGGGTACTTGAAGACTTCGCGATCAATCACTTCGCCATTATCACCTTCCCAGACAAGGCGCAGCTTGCCGGGGCCGGGAACGAGGAAGTCGGTGGCGCGGTACTGGTCACCAAAGGCGTGACGGCCAACCACGATGGGGTCGGTCCAACCGGGCACGAGGCGCGGTACGTTCTGGATGACGATCGGCTCGCGGAAAACAACGCCGCCAAGGATGTTGCGGATCGTGCCGTTGGGCGATTTCCACATCGACTTGAGGTTGAATTCCTCGACGCGCTGTTCATCAGGCGTGATTGTGGCGCATTTCACGCCGACGCCGTACTGCTTGATCGCGTTGGCAGAATCGATGGTGATCTGGTCGTTCGTCTCGTCACGCTTTTCAACCGAGAGATCGTAATACTTGAGATCGATATCGAGGTAGGGAAGGATCAGGCGTTCACGGATCCATTCCCAGATAATCCGGGTCATTTCGTCGCCGTCGATTTCGACGACCGGGTTCTTCACCTTGATCTTCGCCATGTCTGTCCTGTCTTTTCAGCTGGGGAGAAATTTGGCTTTCCCTTAGCAGAGAGGCGCGGACGTGCAAGGCGGGGCAAGGATAACAGCGCTTTTTGGCACAACCCTTGTTCTGCGCTCTGGACAGTTCCATTCTTTTCAGGGCAAACGTTTAAGTGACCGGTTAAAGCCGGGCAAGATTTAGCAGGAGTGCATGTGATGAGCGATGCTGAAGTTCTGACCGAAGTCGAAGGCAATGTCCTGATAGTCACAATCAACCGGCCTGCCGCCAAGAATGCGGTGAACAGGGCCGTTGCCGAAGGTGTGGCTGCGGCGATGGAGCGGCTTGATG
>JADYXV010000168.1 GCA_020853995.1 Novosphingobium sp. | reverse complement strand
TGATGGTGGGGCTTTCGGTGGGAGACACGACGCTGGGCACGCTGGTGGCGAACCTTGGTTATGACAAGCTGGTGATGCCCGCGCCGGTGTTCATCGGCGATACCATGCGCGCAATAAGCGAAGTGGTGGAGTTGAAGGAGTCAAAATCACGGCCCAACGCCGGAATCGTGACGTTCAGGCACGAACTTATCAATCAGCGCGACGAAGTGGTGTGCCGGTGCCTGCGGTCAGCGCTCATCAAGCGGGACACTGCTGAAGCCTTGCCTTAAACGCATCGAGCAGCCACTTGCGCGCGGGACCCGTGGGGCAATCACGTCTCCATAGCGCGTGGAAGGTATAGGCCATGCCGGGAGCTTCTGGCACAGCCAATCGGACCAGGCGGCCCGACGCGATGTCTGCTTCTACCGCGTGGTCGGGCATACTGCCCCAGCCGATACCCTCACGCATAAGGGCATGGCGTGCGCCAAGATCGCCCAGACGCCAAGTATCGGCAGAAAACACTGAAAAATCCTTTCCTTCTGTCAAGCGCGATCGATCGGTGAGGACGAGCTGACGGTGTTTGCGCGCTTCGCCGGGCGGCACGGGATCCATCCGTGCCAAAGGATGGCCGGGCGCGGCGACAGGGATCATTTGAACCTCGCCTATTGCAATACGCTCCAGCTCTGACAGCGGCACAAGTTCCGGGCCGCCGATACCGAGATCAGCAGCGCGATCGATCACCAGAGCTGCGATGGCGCCTAATGCCTCAACATAGAGGCGCAGGCGGACGGTGGGGAATTCCCGCTGAAACTCGCGCAGGATTTCGGCCATGAGATTGGTGGGAAACATCACATCAACCGCAAGCCCGAGTTCGGCCTCCAATCCCTGATTGAAGCTGAGCACCCCCGCCATCAGCGCATCAATATCATCCGCCACGGCGCGGGCCTGCGCGAGCATCGCCTTGCCTGCTTCAGTCAGCACCGGTTTGCGCGAGCCTTCGCGATCAAACAGCACGGTGCCTAATTGGGCCTCAAGCGTTGTGATGCCGTAACTGACCACGGATATGGCACGGCCAAGTTTACGGGCCGCGCCATTAAAGCTGCCCTCGTCAACCACCGCGAGGAACAGGCGCAACTGATCAAGAGTCGGCTGGCCGACGTTCACTGAATGACCCTTCGTAATATTCGAACATTCTGATGGATTTTATCGGGATATTTCGATTGTTCGGCAAGTGCTATTTAAGATGAGACAGGACAGCAAGTCTGTCCGGATTGGAGAAATTATCATGACCCAAGCAATTGCCGCAAAGCCCCACATCGAACTGCGCCCCTTTGCATCGCTGGGCGCGGCCAATCATGGCTGGCTTGATGGGCATCATCACTTTTCATTTGCGGAGTACCGCGATCCGGCGCGTGATAGCTGGGGTTCGTTGCGCGTGTGGAACGATGATGTAATCGCCGCCAACACCGGTTTTCCGCCGCACGGCCACCGCGATATGGAAATCGTCACTTATGTGACCAAGGGCGCGATAAGCCACAAGGATAGCTTGGGCAATTCGGGCCGTACTGAAGCAGGCGATGTTCAGGTTATGTCTGCGGGTACCGGCATCCAGCATTCGGAATACAACCTGGAAGCTGAGGAAACCCGCCTGTTTCAAATCTGGATCATCCCCGATCGTCGTGGCCACGCGCCAAGCTGGGGTGCACGCCCCTTCCCCAAGGACAGCCGTGCAGGACAGTTTGCAACGCTGGCATCGGGGATTGCAGGCGACGATGACGTGCTGAGAATCAACGCCAATGCCCGCGTTCTGGGCGCGACGGTGAAAGCAGGCGAAACGGTGCGCTATGCATTGACCGAAGACCGTCATGCCTATCTGGTACCGGCGAAAGGCCGTGTGCGGATCGGCGATGTGGAAGCCAATGCCCGCGATGGCGTGGCGATTACCGGCGTGACCGAGATTGCCGTTACTGCGCTTGAGGATTCGGAGCTTGTCCTCGTCGACGCGGCCTGAAAAATTCAATTTAAATCCAAGGAATATTCCATGACACGTACCGCTTCCCCCAGCATTCTTTCCCACATCGTAAACCGCTGGAGCCCGTACGCTTTTGATGGTTCGGCAGTGCCGCAGGAAGATCTCGATGTGATCTTCGAAGCTGCTGGCCTTGCTGCCAGCGCCTTTAACTACCAGCCATGGCGCTTTGCCTATACGCACAAGGGCGATGCCAATTTCGAGGCGTTCCTTTCCGCGCTGGTGCCGTTCAACCAGAACTGGGCCAAGGATGCGGGCGTGCTGGTCTATGTTGTATCAGACGAGTTCATGCGGTCTGACAAGGGCAACAACCCCAATCACAGCCACAGCTTCGATGCCGGGGCGGCCTGGGCCAACGCAGCATTGCAGGCGCTCTCGATGGGCTATCGTACGCACGGCATGAGCGGTGTGGACTTCGCCAAGGCGGCCGAATTGCTGAACGTGCCCGAGGGCTTCCGCGTAGAAATGGCGTTCGTGATCGGCAAGCAAGGCGATGTTTCGCAATTGTCCGAAATGCTGCAGAAACGCGAAGTGATAAGTGATCGCAAGCCGGTGAGCGAAATCGCGTTTGCAGGGCCGTTCGCTTAATAAACTTGGGTCTTAACGTGCAAGTGGCGCCGCCTTCGCGTTTTCGCTAGGGCGGCGTCATGCTTCGTATCAATGAACTGAAACTGCCGCTGGATCATGCCGCCGAAGACCTGTCTGCTGCGATTTGTGCACGGCTGGACATCGCCCCCCCTGCCCTGATCCGCTTTCAGATATTCAGGCGCGGCAACGATGCGCGCAAAAAGCATGCGATCCTGCTGACCTATGTGGTTGATTGCGTGGTGGCTGATGAAGCCACTGTGCTGGCCCGTTTTGCCGATGACCAGAATGTGCGGCCAACGCCCGATCTGTCTTACAAATTTCCGGTCATGGCACCTGAAGGCTATGACGGGGAGCGTCCGGTGGTGATCGGCGCTGGCCCATGCGGGCTGCTGGCGGCGCTGATCCTGGCGCAAATGGGCCTGAAACCGATCATCATTGAGCGTGGCAAGGCGGTGCGCGAGCGGACAAAGGACACCTGGGGCTTGTGGCGCAAATCGGTGTTGCAGCCCGAATCCAACGTGCAATTTGGCGAAGGCGGCGCTGGCACGTTCTCGGACGGCAAGCTTTACAGCCGGATCAAGGACCCGCGCCATCTGGGGCGCAAGGTGCTGGTGGAATTTGTTAAAGCCGGTGCACCTGATGACATTCTGACCGAGGCGCATCCGCACATCGGCACATTCCGGCTGGTCACGATGGTGATCTCCATGCGCGAGACGATTGAGGCGCTGGGCGGCGAATATCGCTTCGGCACGCGGGTTGAAGATTTCGAGATCGAGACAGCGGCGGATGGTACGCGCCGGATGGCGGGCCTGCACCTGTCGGACGGATCGTTCCTCCCTGCCCGTCATGTGATCATGGCCGTGGGCCATTCGGCGCGCGATACGTTTCAGGTGCTGTATGATCGCGGCGTGCATATCGAGGCAAAGCCATTTGCCATCGGTGTGCGCATTGAACATCCGCAAGGGTGGATTGATACTGCGCGTTACGGGCCAAGCGCGGGCAACAAAATCCTCGGCCCTGCTGCCTATTCGGTTTCGCACAAATGCAAGAACGGACGCACCGTCTATTCATTCTGCATGTGCCCCGGCGGGCGCGTGGTGGCGGCAACCAGCGAGGAAGGCCGCGTTGTGACCAACGGCATGAGCCAGTATTCGCGCGCGGAGTTCAACGCCAATTCGGGGCTGGTGGTGGATATTGATCCTAACCGCGATTACCCTGGCGGACCAATGGCAGGCATGGCGTTCCAGCGGCATTGGGAAAGCCTGGCGTTTGAGGCTGGCGGACGCGATTACAAAGCACCGGGGCAAAAGCTGGGTGATTTTCTGGCAGACCGGCCCTCGACCGAATTTGGCGCGGTGGTGCCAAGCTATCAGCCGGGTGTTCACCTGACCGAGTTGAAAAAGTGCCTGCCCGATTATGTGATTGAATCGATCCGTGAGGCGCTGCCGGTGTTCGGGCGGATGGTGCCGGGATACGATCACCCCGATGTGGTGATGACGGGCGTGGAAACGCGCACATCATCGCCGGTAAAGATCACGCGCGGGGCCGATTGCCAGAGCCTTAACACGGCAGGGCTTTATCCCGCTGGCGAAGGCGCAGGCTATGCAGGCGGCATCCTTTCAGCGGCGGTTGACGGGATCAAGGTGGCCGAGGCTCTGGCCCTGAAGATGCTCTCCACGAAGATTCCAGCGTGAGCGGATCAAAATTCGACGTAATCGTGCTGGGCGCGGGCGCGGCGGGGCTGATGGCTGCGCTGACGGCGGGGCAGCGCGGATTGCGCGTGCTGTTGATCGATCATGCAGACGAGCCGGGAAAGAAGATCCTGATCTCGGGCGGCGGGCGTTGCAACTTTACCAACATTCACACCGCAGCTGATCGCTACATTTCCGAAAATGCCCACTTCGCGCGGTCAGCCTTGGCGCGATATACGCCTGCGGAGTTTATCGCACTGGTGGGCAAGCATGGCATTGCCTGGCACGAAAAGACGCTGGGGCAATGATTCTGCGATGGTTCGGCGCGCGCGATTGTGGATATGCTGATGTTCGAATGCCGCGAGGGCGGCGTGACCTTTGCTTTTGGCAAACCGGTTTCGGCGGTGGACCTGACTGACGGGGTTTACCGCGTGACGGTGGACGGGGTGGAGCATCGCACACCTTCGCTGGTGCTGGCGACTGGCGGGCTTTCAATCCCCAAAATGGGCGCGACGGGGTTCTCGCTCGAATTGGCGCGCAAGTTCGGGCTGCCGGTGGTGCAGACCCGCCCTGCCCTCGTCCCGTTTACGCTGGGCGAAGACGAGGCGCTGTTCCGCTCACTGTCAGGCGTTTCGGCAGAGGTTATTGCGCGCGCCGGTAAGGCCGCGTTTCGTGAAGCGGCGCTGTTTACCCATCGCGGGCTTTCAGGGCCTGCAATGCTGCAAGTGTCATCCTACTGGGAGCACCGCACCGCGATCCATGTCGATTTCCTGCCCGATACGGCTGGTGACTGGCTGCTTGAGGAAAAGCGCACGCGGCCCAAGGCGACGTTCAGATCCACCCTCGCCCGGCGTTTGCCGGAGCGCCTGGCCGAGACATTGGCCGAGCGGCTGGCAGTAGAAGGCGAACTGGGCAATTGCCGCGATGCAGGGCTGAAGGCTGCGCAAGAGCGTTTGGCGCGATGGGCGTTTGAGCCAAATGGCACCGAGGGTTACGCCAAGGCCGAAGTGATGGCGGGCGGTATTTCCACGCGCGCGCTTTCGCAAAAGACGATGGAAGCCAGCAAAGTCCCTGGTCTTTTCGCAATTGGCGAGGCTGTGGACGTGACCGGATGGCTGGGCGGCTATAACTTCCAGTGGGCCTGGGCCAGTGGCCGCGCGGCTGGCGAAGCGGTTTAGCCCTCGATCAGATCAAGATAGGCGACCACATCATTGTCGGTTGCGATGAACAAGCCTGACTGGAGATCTTCAGGTTGTTCTGCTGCCATTTGTAAAGCTTGCGACAGCGAAGCGTAGCACAGGGTTTCGGCGCTGCCACCGTCGGGGCCGTCGCCAAGGTAATAGAGCCGGACAGTGGATTCATCAGATGTGGTGCGCATGGACCTAGTTTGGCAGGTCGGGCTCGTGCTGTCATCAATTCACGGCTGAGAGCGGCAGCGCATTAGCTACTGATAGTGCAAAAACATGCTTCATGTGGGCCAATGGCAAAAATTCCTGCAAACCCGGTTGACCGCACCCCCGGTCGCGGTTAGGAGCGCGCCTCGTCTTGCAGAGATTGACCAATCTGCACATG